>JAZBPI010000060.1:0-2069 GCA_036351555.1 Pseudomonadales bacterium | reverse complement strand
CAGGCACGCGCGCGCTGCGGGCGGCGCAGCGAAGGGACCGGGCCCGGAGCGCGGGCGTGCCCCGCTCCCCGTTGAAAAGGTCCCGGACGGACCTTTTCAGCAACCTGATAGAGTGTCGATCTTCGTCGTTCAGGTCCTCAGGAGACGCGCAATGTCGGTCCGCTTCCTCGTCACGCTGGCGCTCGAGCTTCTCGCGCGTGCCGGTTCGTCCCCGCGCAGCTTGGTTCCCGGCGCGCTGGCCCTGCTGCTGACCGCATGCGGCCAACCCTCGGAACCGGTGAGCTCTGCTGCGCCTGCATCGGAGGCCGTCGTCGCCGACGCGCCGACAGCGCTCCGCGAGGCGATGGTGAACAGTGCGAATCCCTATGCGACGGCCGCCGGGGTCGAGATCCTCGAGGCCGGTGGCAATGCGGTGGACGCAGCCATCGCGGCACATCTGGTGCTCGGTCTCGTGGAGCCCCAGAGTTCAGGAATCGGCGGCGGCGGCTTCATGCTCGTGCACGATGCCGGGCGCGGTGAAACCAAGCTCGTCGACGGGCGGGAAACGGCCCCCGCCGGAGCACGGCGGGACATGTTCCTCGACGAGAACGGAGCGCCCCTGCCCTACGGCGAGCGGATTCCCAGCGGTCACTCCGTGGGCGTGCCCGGAGCCGTCGCCCTCTACCGCCTCGCCCACGAGCGCTACGGCGCCCTGCCCTGGGCGGACCTCTTCGCTCCTGCCGTGCGCCTGGCGGACGAGGGTTTCGAGGTCTCCCCCCGACTCAGCACCTGGCTCGGTCGCATGGCGCAGTTCTCCGACATCGAGATCCGGCCGGACACGGCGGCCTATTTCTTCCCGGACGGCGCGCCTCTGGCGGCCGGCACCCTGCGCCGGAATCCGGACTACGCAGCGACGCTCCGCGCCATCGCGGAACGCGGCCCCGAGGCCTTCTACGAGGGCGAGATCGCCGCGGCGATCGCCGCCCGCGCCCAGCAACCTCCGCGTCCCGGTGCCCTGACGGTCGAGGACATCGCCGCCTACGAGGCGGTACTCCGGGACCCGGTGTGCGCACCCTTCCGAAGCTACCGGGTCTGCACCGCGCCGCCGCCGTCCTCCGGGGTCGCCGTGCTGGAGATCCTCGGCCTGGTGGAACGCTTCATGCCCGCCGGGAGCAGCAACGACGTCGACGGCTGGGGCGCCTTCATCGACGCCATGCTCATGGCCTACGCGGACCGCGATCACTACGTGGCCGATGCGGATTTCGTGCCGGTCCCGACCGCGGAGCTGGCCGATCCGCGCTACTGGGATGTCCGAGCGCAGGAACGGCCTGCACCGGGCATGGAACCCGTGATCGGCGATCCGGGCGCCGTGATCGACGGCACGCCGATCATCGACCGCTGGGGCCGTGACGGCACCGACGAGATCGCAGGCACCAGCCATCTGTCCGTGATCGACAGCGCCGGCAATGCCGTCTCCTTCACCGCCTCCGTGGAGGCGCCCTTCGGCTCCCAGCGCATGGCGGCCGGCTTCGTGCTGAACAACGAACTGACGGACTTCGCGAGCGTCCCCGACATCAACGGCAAGGCCGTGGCCAATGCCGTGGAGCCGGGCAAGCGACCGAGATCCTCCATGTCGCCGACGCTGATCTTCGATGCGGACGGAGAACTGTTCATGGCGACCGGGTCTCCCGGCGGCAACTCGATTCTCGCCTACACGGCCAAGTCGATCCTCGGCGTCGTCGACTACGGGCTGAGCGTCGAAGCGGCCGTGGCCCTGCCGAACGTGGTGGCGCGCGGCCTGCCCGTCCGCGTCGAGCAGGACCGCGCGCCGGACGGCTTCGTCGCGGGCCTGCAGGACGCGGGATACCGCATCGATGCCTCCCAGGGAGAGAACTCCGGGCTGCATCCGATCGTGATCCGCGACCGAGGGCTCGAGGGCGCACCCGATCCCCGTCGTGAAGGGGTGGCCACGCGGGTGCCCGCGGCAGCGCCCTGACGGCCGAGGCTTCCGCCCTGCAGGCGGTCTGCAGGCCGGACGGGGCGGAACGAACCAGCCGTGCGGCAACGAGGAGGGTTCATGCTGATTTCTG
>JAZBPI010000059.1:0-2208 GCA_036351555.1 Pseudomonadales bacterium | reverse complement strand
TCTCCGACGTGGCCCTGGCGCTGCAGCAGCAGCTGCCCCGCGAGGCGCCCGGCGGCGCGGCGGTCTGCGTCTATCACCGGGGGCGGCCGGTGGTCGATCTCTGGGGCGGCACCCGGGACGGCGACGGCAGCCCCTGGCGTGCGGACACGACGGCGCCTTCCTTCTCGACGACCAAGGGCGTGCTGTCGACGCTCGTGCATCTGCTGGTGCATCAGGGGCGCGCCCGCTACGACGATCCGGTCGCGTCGCACTGGCCCGAGTTCGCCGCAGCGGGCAAGGATCGGATCACGATTCGTCAGGCGCTCTGCCACGAGGCCGGCCTCTATCGGGCCACGCCCCTGCTCGAGCACGCGGAGGACCTCCGCGACTACGCCCTCATGAAGGACCGCCTTGCCGCGGCCACGCCGGTCCACGTCCCCGGTGCCGCGCATGGCTATCACGCGCTGACCTACGGCTGGCTGGTGGGCGGGCTCGCGGAAGCCATCGGTGGCCGCCCCCTTGCACAGCTGCTCGCCGAGGAACTGGCGGAGCCTCTGGCGCTCGACGGTCTCTACATCGGCCTGCCGGACCACGCCCTCGACCGGCGGGCGTGGCTGATCCACGACGACGGGGTGTCCCGCCCTCCGCAGGAGTCCCCCGCGCCGGGCGCTGCGCGGCGACGGCGCTGGCGGGACGGTGCCCTGCGCGCCATCGGCATGCACCCCGACGAATTCCGGGCGGCGCTGATGCCGTTCCGCGAGCCCTTCGACTGGAACGCCCGGGAGACCGTGCAGGCCGTGATTCCCGCTGCGAACGGGCAGTTCACGGCGTGTTCCCTGGCGCGCATGTACGCCATGATCGCCGAGGGCGGCCGCCTCGATGACGTGCGCCTGCTCAGCGCCGATCGGGTGCGGCGCATGGGAGAGGTGCAGAACCGCACGCGGGACCGGGTCCTGTTCCTGCGCATGCACTGGCGCCTGGGCTATCACCGGGTGTTCTCCTTCGGGGGGCGCCTTCCCGAGGCCTTCGGTCACTTCGGCTACGGCGGATCCGGGGCCTGGTGCGATCCCTCGCGCCGCCTCGCCGTGGCGCTCACGCTGAACAGCGGCGTGGGGACTCCGGTGGGTGATCTGCGCATCGCGCGCCTGAATCGTCGCGTGCTCCAGGCGCTGGAGCGGCTGCGCTGAGGTGAGCCCTGTGCGAGCATGAGCGGGTCTCGTCCGAGGAGGAGATCACCGCCATGAACGCCCGCTGGCTTTCACCGCTTCTGCTCGCGCTCGTCGGGGGGTGCCAGTCGACGACGTCCGAGGAGGGTCGGGCCGCCTACGAGGCCTACCCGCCCGGCGAACCGCAGCGCTGTCTCGCCGTCCGACAGATCCGCACCGTCGAGCCCGTCGGCGATCATTCGTTGCTGTTCTACGTCGGGAACGGTGACGTCTGGCGCAATCGTCTCGCGCGACCCTGCCCCGGCATGCGTCGGGACCAGACCCTGATGTACGAGCCGCGCGCGTCCCAGCTGTGCGCCTCGGACGTGGTCTGGCAGCTCGAGAACGTGGGCTTCGGCTTCCGGCGCGGCGGCGCCTGCGTGCTCGGCGAGTTCGACTATCTCACCGAGGATCAGGCCGAGGCCGTGAAGGCATTCCGCTAGCTGGAGCGCCTTCGAACCCGAGCCTCCGCTGTCCGGGTCAGACGCCCGCGCTGGTCGCGCAGTCGATGCACAGCGCCGCGGCGGGCAGGACCTCCAGGCGCGCGGCGGCGATGGCTTCGCCGCAGCGGGTACAGGTGCCGTAGTCCCCGGATTCGATGCGGCCGAGGGCCCGATCGATCTCGCGCAGTTCGGCCCGCGCGTCGTCGTCCAGGGCTTCCATCACCTCCTGATTCTCGAGCTCCACGGCCTGCTCCGCGAAGTCCGCGGGCAGAGGCGTCTCGCGATGATGCACGTCCTTGTCGAGGCGCCGGACCCGGTCGAGGAGCTGTTCGCGACGCGCCATCAGGGTCGTGCGCACCGCGTCCCGATCCAGTGCCCCGCCTCCTTCCGCTCCACTGCCCATGCGCACCACTCCCCTCGCGTTTCCTGAACGAAGGTCATGAGACCGCGCCCTGGGCGCTGTCGCCTTGATCCAGCGCAATGAAGGCGCCGGGGGCCACCTGGTGCGCCCCCCGCTGGCTCGGGGCGGCCAGCACCGTTCGTCGACTAGTAGTCCATATATGACCCACAGGGTTCAAATG
>JAZBPI010000058.1:0-5903 GCA_036351555.1 Pseudomonadales bacterium | reverse complement strand
GGGCTGTTGTCTATGCCGATGGTGCAGGATCGGCTCCTGGATCGTGCCCTGGCGCGCGCCATGAACCGGGCCATTCCGGAGCCGCCGGCTGGCGGGCTGCGGGTCACCCTGTGCGGGACCTCCTCCCCCGTGCCACATCCGACACGCGCCCAGGCCTGTGTGGCGATCCAGGTGGACCATCGCCTCTTCCTCGTCGACGCGGGCGCAGGCTCCGCGAACGTGGCGGCCCTGGCGGGCCTGCCGCTTGAACGGCTGGAAGCGATCTTCCTGACCCACTTCCACTCGGATCACATCGCGGCCATCGCGGACTTCGCGCTGCTCTCCTGGGTCGCGGGTCGCCCGGTGCCGCTCGCGCTCGTTGGTCCGTCGGGCGTCACGCAGGTCGCCAAGGGCCTGAACAGGCTCTACGCCCTCGACGGTGGCTACCGGGTCAGGCACCACGGGCCGGACCTGCTGCCGCCCGACCTGCACGATCTGGTGCCCCGGACGATCTCGCCGGGGGTCGTGTACGACGAGGGGGGACTGGTCGTCCAGGCCTTCACCGTGGACCACCATCCCGTGGCACCGGCGGTGGGCTATCGCTTCGACTACGGCGGACGCAGTGTCGTGGTCACGGGAGACACGGTGGTGAACGATGCGCTGCGCGAGGCCGTCACCGGGGCGGACCTGGTGCTCGCCGATGCACTCTCACCCACGCTCGTCGATGCGCTCGTGCGCGCCACCCGCGCGGCTGGGCGTGATCGTCAGGCCGCGGTATTCGAGGACATCCGCGACTACCACGCGTCCACCGCGGATCTGGCGACGCTCGCGCGGGATGCGGACATCGGCCTCCTGGCGCTCTATCACCTGGTCCCCGCGCCGCGCAACGCACTCATGGCGCGGATCTTCGCGCGGGGGCTCCCGGACGAGGTGATCCTCACGGAGGACGGCACGGCCTTCCTCCTGCCCCCGGACTCCGAGCGCATCGAGCACCTCCCCTGAGTCCACGGACCCGACCGACGGCGTCTGTCCCCCTCGCCGGGCACCGCGGCGGTGCAGAGCCCCCGGAGCGCCGCCCTTCAGTTGGGGAAGAACGCGATCTCGTCGCCGGGGGCCCAGGGGTCCTGGGTGGTCTTGTCGATCATGACCGGGATCTGGATGACGCCGGGCCAGCGCGGCGCCGCCTGCTCGGCGTTGTGCTGGGCGAGCAGCGCCTCCAGGGCCTCGACGTCGCCGGGCCGCGCCGCCGCCAGGTTGCGCTGCTCCGTGGGATCGGCGGACAGGTCGAAGAGCCAGCGCTGTCCGGTGCGTCCCTCCGTGATCAGCTTCAGCCCCCTGTGCTGCACCGTCTGCAGATAACCCTGCCGCCAGAACAGCGTCTCGTGCGGCACGCCCTCGCGCTCTCCGCGCACCCAGGGGAGCAGATCGACGCCGTCGATCACCCGGTCCTCGGGCAGGGTGCCCCCAGCAGCGGCGACCACCGTGGGCATGAGGTCGATGTGATCGACGGGCGCCTCGAAGCGCGTGCCGGCCTCGATGCGCGCCGGCCAGCGCATGAAGAAGGGCACGTGCGTCCCGCCCTCGAAGTGCGTGAGCTTCCAGCCGCGGTAGGGCGCATTCACATCGTCCAGGCCGAGGTAGCCCGCGCCGCCGTTGTCGGAGGTGAAGACCACCAGCGTGTTCTCGTCGAGGCCGAGCGCCTCGAGCTGATCGAGCACTCGGCCGACGCTGCGGTCGAGGGCGACGATCATGGCAGCGTAGACGCGCAGCGGATGATCCTCGATGTGCGCGAGCGCGTCGTAGTCGGACTTCAGGGCCTGCAGCGGATTGTGGATGCCCCAGTGCGCCAGGTAGAGAAAGAAGGGGCGATGGCGATTGACCTCGATGAAGTCGAGGGCCTCGTCCGTGTACCAGTCCGTGAGATAACCGTCGGGCTCGAAACTGTGCGAGCCATTGAACTGGGCGGCGTACTGCATGGACGCCCAGACCATGCGGTCGATGGTGTCCGGAATCCGCGCATTCACCACCTCCGGTGAATCGGGCGGGAGATAGGACATGCCGGCCATGTAGAGGCTGTCGTCGAAGCCCTGATGCTCCGGACGCATGCCCTCGGCGCCGCCGAGGTGCCACTTGCCGATGTGCGCCGTCTGGTAGCCGACCGCCTTGAGGCGCTCGGCGACCGTTTCCTCCTCGGGCGGCATGCCCAGATCCCGCATGGGCGGGAGGGCGTCGAGCTGATCGCGATCGACGACGGCGCGCAGCGCCTCGGGCTGCCCCGCATTGGTCCACTCGGCAATGGTGGCGCCCACCTTGAAGGCCGGCGTGTACTCGAAGCCGAAGCGCGTCGAGTAGCGCCCGGTCAGGATCGACGCCCGCGAGGGCGCGCAGACCGCATTCGCGGCGTAGCCGTTCTCGAAGACGACCCCCTCCCGGGCGATGCGGTCGATGTTCGGCGTCCGGATGCTGCCGTCCGCCGCCCCGCCGTTGAAGAAGGAGACGTCGTTGAAGCCCATGTCGTCCGCGAGAATGACGACGACGTTCGGCGGCCGTTCCGCCGGGGGCACGGCCGCCTTGTCCGGCCCTGCCGGCCAGCGCACGGGCTCGTTCGGCGCCACGGGCTGCCGCCAGTCGAGCAGCTTCGGCGCGGCCCAGAGCAGCAGCTCGAGGCGCTGCGTCCAGGCAACCCCCGCGAGCGCAGCGACGATCAGCACAACGATCAGGGCGGCGCGCATGATCAGGACGCCCCGGCGCCGAAGCCGGCGATCGGCGTCGTCTCGATGTTGAGCTGCCCCGCGAGCCCGGCGGCACGGTGCACCGCGATCGCCTGCCATTCCGGAGAGGTCGACATGGCCCAGAGCGCCGCGCGGTCGGGGTATTCCGCCAGGGCCACCTCGTCCCAGAGTTCCTCGACCTCGCCGAGGGCGAGAAAGGTGACGTCCCCCGCCCAGAGGGCCCGGCCACCGAACTTCGGCAAGAGCCGGGAGACGGCCTCGCCATAGCGGGCGTAGGCCTCGCGGCCACTGAGGCCGGCCTGCGCATCGGGGTGATCCGCGGGGTATGCGGCACGCTCACGGAACTTCAGCAGATTCACCATGACGATGGGCCCCTCGGGACCCGGCGCCTGCATGGCGGTGATCCGCGCAGGATCGCGCGGCAGCACTTCGTTGATCACGTCCATGACTCACTCCTCCCGGGGACGGTCGTCCGGTTGCGGATCGCCGCTCGGGCGCGCGCGCCGGGCGATCTCCGTCTCGATGCGCCAGAGGCGATCCTGGCCCCAGCAGGCGAGCGGCGCAGCCCCGCCCCCGCTGACGCGAAAGCTCGGCACGCCCCAGAGGCCCGCGCCGAGCATGGCCTCGAGATTCTCCTGGAGCAGATCGTCGGACTGGTGCCCGCCGACGGCGGCGACGAGATCTGCCGGTTCCGCGCCGGCCCGTCGAACCACTTCGAGCAGCCCCGCGTCACGGGTGACGTCGAGCCCCTCGATCCAGGCGGCGCGCAGATACTCGGCGATGAAGTCCATGCCGCACCCGGCCTCGTGCATGGGCTTCCACAGCGAGAGCGCGCGGCGCACGGGCTCGCCGAAGGGATCGACGGGGCGTGGGCCGATCGCGACGCCGAGACGTCGACCCTCGCGGGCGGCGTCGCGCAGGATGTAGAGCTGTTTCGCGCGGGGCGCCGCCACGCCGCGCATCATCATGGGCATCACCGGCCGCAGCACGGCCGCGACAGCGGTGCGCATCATCAGATCCTGCACGGCGGGAAAGGACACGGCCGTGTAGGGCGAGCGCAGGGAGGGAAAGAGCTCGACCCGGACCGCTCGCGCATCGCGGTCGCCGAGCGCGTCCGGCTGCGGTCGCGGTACCACGAGGGGCGCTCCGGGGTCTCGCAGGAAGCCCTCCGCGCGCAGCCGCGCTTCAAGCAGCGGGAGGCGATCGAGGCCCCAGTACCAGTCCCCATCGAATTCGAACATGGCCCCGGCATAGTGGCCGAGGCGCGCGCGCTGCCGCGCGCCCTCGCGCAGGCTGCGCTCGGCCTGCGCCGCGGCCGACGCCGACGGCGTCGGGGCGGGAGCACCGCGCCAGAGGGTGCGGCCTCCGTCGAGCGCGGCCGCTGCAAAATCCGCAGGCGGCCGCGTCGCGAGGGCTGCGGCAAGGGCGAACACGGCGGCAGGATCGGGGCGCCCGCCGCCCGCGTCGCCCGGCCCCTCGACGCCGTGGAAGGGCGCGATGTCGCGAGCGTCCGCGAGGGCCCAGGCCGGATGCCGATCCGCATCGCCGAGAAAGGCAGGCGCCGGCGCCGGGACCAGCCAGGGCTCGACCTGCACCGCATAGGTGGCAGCCAGCGCATCGAGCCGCTGCACGGCGAGATGGGAATAGGGATCATCGACCTGATGGAAATAGCGAACGGCGGGGGGCGCGCGGCGCAGCCGGCGTCCCAGACGCGCGCGCCGCTGGCGCCGGGCTTCGGCTCCTGCGCTGGCGATGCCGCCCATGACCCGCGCCTTCAGCCGCGTGCGCAGGGCGTTCGGGGGCAAGGATCCTCTCGACGTGCTCATGGCACTCCCTCCGCCGATTAATGTACCCCATTAAACGAGAGCTGGATACAATGTCGCGATGACGACTCCTGCCCCGACCCCCGACGCCCCGGCCGACACGCGTACGCGTCTGCTCGACGCCGCCGAACACCTGTTCGCGCGGGACGGCTTCGCCGGCACCTCGACCCGGGCGATTCTCCAGGCGGCCGATCAGCGCAACGAATCCGCGCTCCAGTATCATTTCGGCGGCCGCAACGGCCTGGTCGCGGCCATCCACGCCCGCCGCATCGAGCAGATCGAGGCCCTGCGCCGGCCCCGCCTCGAGGCCCTCCTCGCCGAGCCCGGGCCTCTCGCCGTTCGTGACCTGGCACGGGTCCAGTTCGGTGCCATGGCGGAGCTTGCGGGCGCGGATCCCGGCTTCGTGGACTACCTGCGCGCGCTCGGGGAGCTGGCGACCCTGCCGCGCGCGGCGTTCGCGGAATTCATCGCCCGCCTCGACATCGCCCCGGAAGGCACGACCGCCCGGCGACGGGTCGCCCACGCGTTCGGACACCTGCCCCCCGCGACCCGGCGCAGACGGCTGGAGCTCGCGCGACGGTTCGCGTTCACGTCTCTCTCGCACTGGGCGCGGGAGGAAGGCGCCTTCACCGGGCGCAGTGCACGCGCCTTCGTCGACGACCTCGCTCAGATGGTCGACGCCATGATCACGGCGCCCACGTCCGAAGGCTGACGGGGTTCGTCCACGCTTCGACCGCGTCGCTCCTGCGAGCACGCTTCAGCGACCCATGTCGCTTCGATCATGCGTATCGCGATCGCGGCTGAAGCCAGCTCCCACAGGGGCATGTCCCACTCTGCGGGTGGGTTCCAAGGAGGACTCGATCCGCTCAACATCAGCTGGCCGCGCAGGTCCCGGAAATCGCACGGTGGGAGCACGCTTCAGCGGCGACCCCTGTCGCTTCGATCGTGCATATCGCGATCGCGGCTGAAGCCGGCTCCCACAGGGGGCATGTCCACTGGGAAGGCTGGTTCGAAGGTCGATGCGATCCGTAGAACGCGCACGTCACCACGAAAGCCCCGCGAATCACGCTGTGGGAGCACGCTTCAGCGGCGACCCTTGTCGCTTCGATCGTGCGTATCGCGATCGCGGCTGAAGCCGGCTCCCACAGGGGGCATGTCCCACTGAGAAGGCTGGTTCGAAGGTCGATGCGATCCGCAGGACGCGCACGTCACCACGAAAGCCCCGCGAATCGCGCTGTGGGAGCACGCTTCAGCGGCGACCCTTGTCGCTTCGATCCTGCGTATCGCGATCGCGGCTGAAGCCGGCTCCCACAGGGGCATGTCCACTGGGAAGGCTGGTTCGAAGATCGATGCGATCCGCAGGACGCGC
>JAZBPI010000057.1:0-39157 GCA_036351555.1 Pseudomonadales bacterium | reverse complement strand
CTGTGAAGGAAGATTTCGCGCTTGCCCGGCGGACACCCAACGCTACGTCCTGAGCTGCTACCGCTACATAGAGATGAACCCGGTTCGCGCGCAGACGATCAACGACCTGCTCGAGTCAAGTTGGCCAGTATCCGGGCCCACGTCAATCAGGGCGCTGCCCATGGGTCCGACCGCTGCCAGCGACAGATCGAGGAGCTGATGGGCCGGACTCCGCGACTCCGCAAGCACGCCCGAGAAAGTCACACTGACCCCTTTTCGCAGTGGTCAGCCGCGCGCCACGGCGAGCTTCGCCGCAGCCAGATCCTCGAGCGCGGTGCCCACGGACTTGAACAGGGTGATCTCGTCGGGGCCCGTGCGCCCCGGATGCAGGCCGGCGGTGAGGGCCGCGAGATCGGCGAGGAGGTCACGCTCGGTGATGGTGCCGTTTGCGAGGGCGTCGATGAATTCTCCGGCTTCCGCAAGCACACCCTCGCGGGTGTCCACGAACAGGCTGGCGCGCTGCAGGGCGAGGGCATCGACCTCGTGCATGTCGGGTCGGTAGCTGCCGATCAGGTCGACGTGCTGGCCGGGCTGCAGCCAGGTGCCCTGGATCACGGGATCGAGGCTCGGGATCGCGGAGGTGATCAGGTCCGCGCGCGCCACGGCACGCTGCAGGTCCGGCGCCACGTCGACGTCGATGCGCGGCAGGGCACCGGCGATGTCCGCGACGGCCTGATCGACGGCTTCGCTGCGCCGTCCCCAGACGCGCACGCGCTTGAAGGAACGGACGCAGGCATGGGCGCGGGGCAGGGCCCGTGCCAGACGGCCCGTGCCGAGCACGAGCAGCTCCTCGACGTCCGGGCGTGCCAGGTGGCGGGCGGCGAGCGCCGAGGCCGCGGCCTTGCGGCGCGTGGTCAGGGTGGCGGCATCGAGCACGGCGACGGGGGTGCCGTGCTCCGGGTGGAAGAGGACATAGAGGCCCTGGATGCGCGGCCGATGGCGGCGACCGTTGTGCTCGAAGAGCGTGACCAGCTTGACGCCTGCGGCCCCGCCCGGCTCCCAGGCGGGCATCACGAGCAGATCCCGGGCCTCGCCGCCCGCGCTCAGGACGCCGAGGTCGCCATGAAGGCGCGGCGGCGCCGCGACGTCCGTCTGGAAGGCGTCGGCCAGGGCCTCGATCAGCGCGCCATAGGGCAGACGCTGCTCGAGGGCGCGGGCATCGAGAAATTCGGGTGTGGCCATGGGGTCTCCGATCCGGGTTCGATCCTCGCCGGTCCCGGGCGCCGCGGCAACCGATCCCTCCGCGGGGTGCTGCAGGGCGAAGGGCCGACGCGTATCGTCTTCAGTACGCCCCTGGCCTGTCTGCTCTGCGGAGATGTCCCGTGACTGCCGGATCGCCGCTCGCCCGCGCGCGCACGCTGCTTGCCGAGCGCAAGCTCGAAGACGAAGCCATCAACGTCGAGCGTCTCCTCGACACCACGCCCCTGTCTCCTGCAGCCCGCAACCGCGCGCTGGAGCGCGCACGTGATCTCGTGCGCACGGCGCGGACGCGGCGGGCCGATCGCTCCGCCCTCGACGCCTTCCTCGAGGAGTACGGGCTGTCCAACGAGGAGGGCGTGGCCCTCATGTGTCTCGCCGAGGCGTTGCTGCGCATTCCCGACGACGAGACCATCGACGAGCTCATCGCCGACAAGATTCCCTCCGGCAAGTGGTCCGAGCATCTCGGCGGTTCCGATGCGCTCTTCGTGAACGCCTCGACCTGGGCGCTGCTGCTCACGGGCCGGGTCATCGATCCCGAGGAGGCGCTCGGTCGCGATCCCTCGCGCTGGCTGCGGCGTCTGGTCTCCCGCGTCGGCGAGCCGGTGATCCGACGCTCCGTGCTCACGGCCATGCGCATCCTCGGGCGCGAATTCGTGCTCGGCGAGCACATCGACGACGCGCTCGCGCGCGGCCGCAAGGACTACCGGGATCAGGCGCTCTTCTCCTTCGACATGCTCGGTGAGGGCGCGCGCAGTGCGGCCATGGCCGCCCGCTACCTGGAGCGCTACGCCGAGGCCATCGACCGGGTCGCCGAGGCCTCACCGCCGGGCGACGTGCGCGCGCGCAACGGCATCTCGATCAAGCTCTCGGCCCTGCACCCGCGCTACGACCTGGCGCACTTCGAGCACAGCGCCGATGCGCTCTATGCCTCCCTGCGTCGTCTCGCCCGCGCCGCGGCGGCGGGCGGGATCGGTCTGAACATCGATGCCGAGGAGGCCGATCGCCTCGAGATCTCCATGGATCTCTTCGAGCGCCTGGTGCGCGATCCCGAGCTCTCCGACTACGCGGGCCTGGGCTTCGTGGTGCAGGCCTACGGCAAGCGCGCCACGGCCACCATCGAGTGGCTCGACGCCCTCGCGGCGGAAACCGGGCGGTCGCTCATGGTGCGCCTCGTCAAGGGCGCCTACTGGGATACGGAGATCAAGCACGCCCAGGTGCAGGGGCTCGACGGCTTTTCCGTCTTCACGCGCAAGGCGTCCACGGATCTGTCCTACCTCGTCTGCGCGAAGATGCTCTTCGACTCGGAAGGCCGGCTCTATCCGCAGTTCGCCACGCACAACGCGCACACGGTGGCGGCGATCCTGGAGATGGCCGGCGATCGCCGCGATTTCGAGTTCCAGCGCCTGCACGGCATGGGAGAACTGCTCTACGACGTGTGCCGGGGTGCCTGGAACGACTTTCCGCCCCTGCGCACCTACGCGCCCGTGGGCGAACACGAGGATCTGCTCGCCTATCTGGTGCGGCGGCTCCTGGAGAACGGTGCGAACTCGTCCTTCGTGAACCGCTTTCTCGACGATCGCTATCCGGTCGAGGAGGTGGTCACGGATCCCGTCGCGACGGTGCGCGGCCTCGATGTGCTCCCGCATCCACTCATCGCCCTGCCGCGCGAGCTCTACGCGCCCCGCATCAATGCGCGGGCCCTCGACCTCACCGATCGCGGGTCCATCGCGGCATTGCAGGCGGCCTTCGCGGCGCTCGAGGGACGCTCCTTCGAGGCCGGGCCCGTGGTGGGGGGGCGCATCAAGGACGGCGTGGAGCGCGAGGTGCGGGATCCTGCGCGGACGGCGCGCCTCGTCGGCCGCGTCGCGGACGCGGAGCCGGCGCTGCTCGACGCCGCCATCTCTTCGGCCCGGGCCGCGCAGCGCGAATGGAACGGCCGCGGCGGTGAGGCGCGCGCCCTGGTGCTCGAAGCGATCGCGGATGCCTTCGAGGACCAGCTCGAGCGGCTCATGTACCTGGCCGTGCGCGAGGCGGGCAAGACGCTGGGTGACGCCCTGGCGGAGGTGCGCGAGGCGGTGGACTTCTGCCGCTACTACGCAGCCCAGGCGCGGCTCCACTTCGGCGAGGCCACGGCGCTGCCCGGCCCCACGGGGGAGCGCAATCAGCTGCGCCTCGAAGGGCGGGGGGTGTTCGCCTGCATCAGCCCCTGGAACTTTCCCCTGGCGATCTTCACGGGCCAGGTGACCGGTGCGCTCGCGGCGGGCAATGCGGTGATCGCCAAGCCGGCGGAGCAGACCAGCCTGATCGCCGCCGAGGCCGTGAAACTCATGCACGAGGCCGGCGTGCCCGGTGACGTCCTGCATCTGCTGCCGGGGGACGGCCCGACCCTCGGTGCGCCGCTGGTGACCCATCCGGGCATCGACGGCGTCGTCTTCACGGGCTCCGAGGACACGGCGCGGGCCATCCGCCGGGCGATCGTCGATCGACCGGGCCCCATGATTCCCCTGATCGCGGAAACCGGGGGGCTGAACGCCATGTTCGTGGATTCCTCGGCGCTCCTCGAGCAGGTGACGGACGACGTGATCCGGTCCGCCTTCGGCAGTGCGGGCCAGCGCTGCTCGGCGCTCCGCGTGCTCTATCTGCAGGAAGACATCGCTGATCGGGCCCTCGAGCTGATCCGTGGGGCCATGGACGCCCTGGTGCTCGGCGACCCCATGGCCCTGGCCACGGACGTCGGACCGGTGATCGATGCGGACGCGCAGGCCATGCTCGAGGCCCATGCGGCACGCATGGACCGGGACGCGAGGGCCCGGCACGAAGTGCGCTTGCCCGAGGGTCTGGGCGACGGCCATTTCGTCGCACCGCGGCTCTACGAGGTGGCGCACCTCGACGACATCGGCGGCGAGAAGTTCGGTCCGATCCTGCACGTGCGCCGCTTCGAGGAACGGGAGTTCGAGGCCTGTCTCGAGGAGGTGAGCGCGAGCCGCTTCGGCCTGACCCTGGGCATTCACTCGCGCATCGACCGGCGCTGCCGGCAGGTCGCGACCTCCCTGCCCGTGGGGAACGCCTACGTGAACCGGAACATGATCGGCGCCATCGTCGGCTCCCAGCCCTTCGGGGGCCGGGGCCTGTCGGGCACGGGCCCCAAGGCCGGTGGGCCCCACTATCTGCTCGCCTTCGCCACGGAGCGCACCATCACCGTGAACACGGCGGCCAGCGGGGGCAACCCCGATCTGCTGCGCCTGATCCGCTGATCCAGTGAGCGGAGCCGGAGCGCGGAACGCGCCGCAGCGCCGGCCGGCGTCGTTCATTCCGGCCCTGGTGTCGACGCGGATCGGACGAACGCGCCACGGGCGAGGGCGCCGATGACGCTAGAATCGCCCCTTGCGCACGGGCCATGGAGGCCCTGACCAGCGAGGCCCTCATGAGCGGGCAGGGAATCGGCCGCAGACAGTTCCTGCATGGAGTGGCTGCCGGGGCGTTCGCCCTCGGTGCTGCGGGGGGGCGGGCGCTCGACGGAGGCGGCGCCTTCAGTCGGGACACCGTCATCGCCCTCGCCGAGCGCCTCGCGGCGGCGGCCCATGTTCCCCCCGAGCCGGTCCCCGCGGCGCTCGCGCGGCTCGATTACGACGCCTACCGGGCCATCCGCTTCCGCAAGGCGCGGGCCGTGTGGGGCGACGATGCGACCCGCTTCTCCGTGGAGCTGTTCCCGCCGGGCTTCGTGTTCGGCTACGGCGTCGATCTGTTCGTCGTCGAGCGGGGCCGGTCCCGGCCGGTGGATCTGTCCGAGGGGGCCTTCGAGGCGCCGACGCCCGCCATCGGGGCGGCGCTGGCGTCCTTCGGAAGGGTGTCGGGCTTTCGCATCCACTATCCGATCAATCGCGACGACTACCGCGACGAGTTCCTCGTCTTCCAGGGGGCGAGCTACTTTCGTGGCGTGTCCCGCGGCCAGAACTACGGCCTCTCGGCGCGTGGTCTGGCCCTCGACGTCGCGGAGGCGACCGGCGAGGAGTTCCCGATCTTCCGCGCCTTCTGGATCGAGCAGCCCGCGCCGGACGATCACGCGATCGTGGTCCATGCCCTGCTCGACAGCCCGCGCTGCACCGGGGCCTACCGTTTCGCCATCTATCCGGGGGGGCGCACGACCCTGGATGTCGATGCGCTGCTCTTCGCGCGGCGCCCGCTGCGCCACGTCGGCCTCGGCCCGCTGACGTCCATGTACATGCATGGCGCCGCGGATCCTCCCGTGGCGCCGGACTACCGTCCAGCCGTGCACGACAGCCTCGGCCTCGCCATGCACACGGGTGCGGGCGAGTGGCTGTGGCGGCCTCTGGTGAACCCGTCGCGGCTGCAGCTCAGCGCCTTCCTCGACGCCAATCCGCAGGGGTTCGGCCTCATCCAGCGGGATCGCGCCTTCGCGGCCTTCGAGGACCTCGAGGCCCGCTACGAGCGACGCCCCTCGGCCTGGGTCGCGCCCCGGGGCAACTGGGGCCGGGGCCAGGTCCAGCTCGTGGAGATTCCCTCCGATTCGGAAACCAACGACAACATCGTCGCCTACTGGCGGCCGGAACTGCCCATCGAACCCGGTGCGCCCTTTTCCTTCGCCTACCGCCTCACCTGGCCGGATCGCGCCCCGGTCACGAAGGGTCTCGCGCGGGTGCTGCGCACCGCGCGCGGCCTAGCCTTCGGCTCGAACCGCCCGCAGATGGCCATCGATTTCGAACCGATCGCCGGAGCGCGGGTCGAAGATCTGGAGGTCACCGCCACGCTCGGTGCCGGTGCGCTCGTGGAGCGTCTGGTCGTGGCCAATCCGGAGACCGGAGGCGTGCGCGTGTTCGTGACCTTCGATCCCCGCGGCGCGGATCTCGTGGAGCTGCGCGTCGACGTTCGCCACGAGGGACGGGCCGTGGCCGAAACCTGGCTGTACCGATGGCTGGCGAGCTGAGCGAATGGTGATGGATCGCAGCACCGCGGCGGCCGCGAAGGGTCGCGCCCGGGCCGATACCGAGGCCGACGCTGACGCCGAAGCGACCGCAGAAGCGATCGCGGCGGCGCTGGCGGAGGCGGCCGGGGCGCCCCATCGAGCCCTGCCTCCCGAGGCGCCGCTCGCCATGCCGCGGCAGCCGGTCTCGGCGCCGGCCCTGCCCCTGAGCACCCGCCGCGGCGCCCTGCGTCAGCGGCTCGCGCTCTTCGGCTACCGGTTCGCCCTGCTCGCGGGGACCGCACTGCTCACCGTCTATGGCGTGCGCGAGATGTACGCCGTGCTCGCGGCGGGCGGCCTCACCGGGCTCCAGGCCGTGTTCCTGGCCCTCTTCACCCTGAACTTCCTGTGGATCGCGCAGGCGGGCTGCGCCGCCCTGCTGGGGGTCGTGCGCACGCTCGCCGAGGCATTCGGCGTTCCTCCGCCGGAGGCGGAGGCGCCCCTGCGCACCGCGGTGCTGGTCCCCGTCTACAACGAGGACCCGCGCCGCGTCGCGGCGGCGATCCGCGTCATGGCGGTGGGCCTCGCCGAGCGCGCGCCCGGCGCCTTCGCCTTCTTCGTGCTCAGCGACACCAATCGGCCCGCCGCCTGGATCGAGGAGGAGCGCGTGTTCCGGTCCCTCGTCGCCGGCGCGGATGCGCGCGCTCCCGTGTACTACCGGCATCGCGCGGACAACGCCGAACGCAAGGCGGGCAACGTCAGCGACTGGGTCATGCGCTGGGGCGGCGCCTGGCCGGCATTCCTGATCCTCGACGCCGACAGCCTCATGGCCCCGGAGACCATGGTGCGCCTGTCACGCAGGCTGCGCGCGGATCCGGGGCTGGGCCTGATCCAGACCGTGCCGACGATCATCCGCGGTCGTTCCCTCTATGCGCGCCTGCAGCAGTTCGCGAATCGCTGCTTCGGGTCCGTGAGTGCCGCGGGACTCGCGGCCTGGCAGGGCGTTTCGGCGAACTACTGGGGGCACAACGCGATTCTCCGCACCCGCGCCTTCGCCGAGGCGGCGCGACTGCCGATCCTGTCCGGCGCGCCGCCCTTCGGCGGCGGCGTTCTCAGCCACGACTTCATCGAGGCGGCCTTCCTGCGCCGTGCGGGCTGGGGCGTGCGCATCGATGCGGATCTCGACGGTTCCTACGAGGAGGCCCCGCCGTCCCTGGCCGACGTGCTGATCCGGGATCGGCGCTGGTGTCAGGGCAACCTGCAGCACAGCCGCTTCCTGTTCGCCGGCGGACTGACGCTGCCCTCCCGGCTCCACCTGCTCTCCGGGATCATGGCCTACGCGAGTGCCGCGCTCTGGTTCGCCCTGGTGGTGGTCGGGCTCCTGCTCGGTCTGCAGGCGGCGGTGACCCGCCCCGAGTACTTCGCCCAGCCTTCGCTGTTTCCCTCCTGGCCCGTGTTCGACGCGGAGCGGGCCATCACGCTCTTCCTGGCGTCCATGGGGCTCGTGCTCGCCCCGAAGCTCCTCGCCTGGCTCGTCGCCCTGTGCAGCTGGCCTCGCCTGCGCGCCTTCGGCGGCCCCCTCCGGCTGACGATCGGGGTCGTCACGGAGATCCTGCTCTCGGCCCTCTACGCACCGATCATGATGTACGCGCAGACGCGCCTACTCCTCCAGGTGCTCACCGGTGCCGATGCGGGGTGGCAGCCGCAGCGCCGCGACGGCGCAGGCGTGTCCCTCGCGGCCGCCTGGCGCATGCATCGCGCCGACGTGGCGATGGGCATGGCGATGGCGGCCGTGGCCTGGCTGCTCCACGTCGATCTGTTCCTTTGGCTGCTGCCCGTGACCCTCGGCCTCGTGCTCGCGCCCCTGCTGTCCTGGGTGAGTGAACGGGAAGCTCCGGCGCGCCTGCTCGGCGCCCTCGGTGCCCTGCGCACGCCGGGCACCGCCGAGGAGCGTGCGCTGGTCGGCGCCCTCGAGGCCGCGCGCGCGGAGCAGAGGGCCGGCGAGACCATCGAGGGCCCCCTGCGTGCCCTCGCCGAGGATCCGCCCCTGCGCGCCTTCCATCTCGCCCAGCTCCCGCTCCATGGCGAGCACGAGCGCTTCGATCGCGACCTCGCCCTTGCGCGGGCGAAGGCCGAATGGGAGCCGGACCTCGCCATGCTGGAAGGCTTTCTCGAACCGCGGGAGCTCATGGCCTGTCTCGGCGATGCGGAGACGCTGGAGCAGCTCGTCGCCGCGGCGCAGGCGCACGAGGCGGACGTGTCATCGCCGAATCCCTTGCGGGCCTGACGGGGATGCTCTGGCGCGCGGACCTCGTGTCCGGGCGCGCCCGGGGCTGTGGGTGCTGCCGCGCCGCGACCCGATTCCGGACGCCTCGCGCAGGGATTCCTGCAGCATCCTGCTGGACGCAGGCGCTGCGCTGCCGGGCTGCGTGACCGGCGCTGCGTTCAGCGCGTCGGAGGCTGCGCCTCGAAGAGACCGGACCGCGCCAGTTGCCGGGCGATCGAGGTCAGGGCGTGGTTCGTCGCGCCGTAGTGCTCACCCGTACCGAACCAGGCCATGACCAGCTGCCGCGCCGGGTCGACGTAGAGGCCCTGGCCGGAGTAGCCGCCCTTGTACAGGGCGCCGTCGGGCCAGACGAGGTCCCACTGCCAGGCCGCCCGGACGGGCAGATCGTCCGGGAAGTCGTCGCCCATGCGTGCAAGACGCTCGGCGTCGAGAGCAATGCCCTGCACGCCCTGCATGTCCGCGAGGAGTTCCGGGCCGAGGACGCCGAACTCGGCCGGTCGCGTGACGAGCTCGCCGAAGCGGGCGAGGTCGCGCAGACGCAGGGACAGCCCGGCGCTCGCGTAGCTGAAGCCTTCCGGCGAGATCGCCATGAGCCCGTCCGCTTCCGCACCCATGGGCGCCCAGAGGCGGTCCTGGACGACGCGGCTGAAGGGGCTGCCCGTGACGGCTTCGATGACGAGGCTGAGCACGATGGTGTTCGCGGACGCGTACTCGTTGCGCCGCCCCGCCGGGCCCCGGCGGCTCATGGCCCGCAGGTGCGCCTCGAGGCCGTCCTCGTAGCCCGTGGGCGCGGTGATCCCGAGGGCCTCCTCGAGTCGGTAGATGCAGGTACTCGACGTCTGGTAGCCGTCCGCGTCGCGGCAGTCGATGCCGGATGCCATGTTCGCCACGTCGCGCACGGAGGTGCCGTCCCAGGCCGTTCCCGCGAGCAGCGGGACGTAGGCGGCGACGTTCGCGCTCATGTCCACGCGTTCCTCGGCGACGAGTGCGGCGAGGGCCGTCGACACCACCACCTTGCTCACGGACCAGGCGAAATGGCGCTGCCAGGGCGCCATCCGCGGATAGGCCTCGAAGACCACGCGGCCCCCGTGCAGCAGGATCACGCCGTCCACGAGAGGATGGGTCGTCACGTAGTCGCCGAAGCGGGCCCTGCCTGCCGGATGGCGGATCTCGAGCGCTGCGAGCGCCGGCTGCAGGTCCAGGGGCAGGGGGCGCTCCGGCACCGTGCGGGCGATGGTCGCCATCTCGAGGTAGGCGGGCGCATCGAGATGGAAGCGCCGCGCCACCTCACCTCCGCTGTCGAAGGTGCGCGGTGTGACGCTGCGGAAGCCTTCCCGGAAGGCGTCGATGCCGGCGCCGGTCGAGGCGGCCTGGGCAAGCGGTGCGGTGAGCAGGGCCAGCAGCAGACAGCGGATCATGGGCAGCTCCCGATTCATGGCTCGTGCCGGGTCCTGCGACGCCCGCCGCCCGGCCTGCCGGTGGATCGGCGACGCCCCGACGGCGACCTGTCGCGCCGCTTGCGCGGCCCCGGGACCCTAGAGATCGAAGCGCTCCCGCAGGAAGCGCGCGATGCCGTCCTCCGCATGGTGGCCGATGACGGCGGTCGCCGCGGCCTTCACCTGGGCCCGCGCGTTGCTCGGTGCATAGGCCTCGTCGGCGGTGGCGAACATGCTGAGGTCGTTGTCGCCATCACCGAACACCAGAACGCGCTCTGCCCCGAGTTCCTCGCGCAGAAGGTCCACGGCATTGCCCTTGCTGCCCGAATGATGGTGGATGTCGATCCAGCAGAGCTCCGCGCCTTCGAGCGCGGTACCGGCGTAGGCGACCAGGTCCGGCTCGTCCATCACCAGGCGCTCGATGGACGCGATGGCGGCCTGGGGTCCGAGCGCGCTGATGCTCGTGATCTCGGCGTCGGCGGGGAGCTGTGCGGCATGCAGCACCTCCACGCCTTCGCGGCTGCGAAAATGCTCGGCGAGGGTCCGGTCCCGGTCGTGCTGCAGATCGAGGTGATAGATCCGGTGCACGAGCCCCGGCTCCAGCGTGGACAGGAAGGGCGTCACGCCGGCGGCCTGCACCGCTTCGACGATGTGGCGGATCTCGGAGAGGGTGAGGAAATTGTGGTGGCTGTAGCGGGCGAGCTCCGGGCGCCACAGCAGCACCCCGTTCTTGTAGGCCTGCGGCAGATCGAAGCCGTGGCCCGCGATCAGGTCCCGGGATGCGTGCAGCGCGCGCCCGGTCGCGACCGTGTAGTGGATGCCGCGTGCCGCCAGCCGCGCGAGGGTCTCGCGCGTGAAGGGCGAGATCCGGGAGGACGCATCGAGCAGGGTGCCGTCCAGGTCGAAGACGATCAGTTCCATGGCCGGTTCCGTTTCCTCGAAGGCGCCCCGCGCATCGCTGTGCGGCCGCTTCCGCTCCGGGCTCAGCGGCCCGCGAGGGCTGCGCGAATGGCGTCGGCAGTGAGGCCCGCGCGGAACTCGATCATCCTGCGGCCGAGTTCGATGGTGTCCTCGAGCGGGGTGAGGGGGACCCCGTTGATGGAGGCGAGCCCCGCATCGACGCGCTCCGCGTAGCGCACCTGGGTCGGATCCGTGACCATCATCATGGCGGTCACCCAGATGTCGTCGTGGTGGCCGTCGTCGCGCGTCTCGGCGACGCCCAGTTCGCGGGCCGTGAACTCCTCCGTGGCCTCCCAACCGGGGTCGTAGAAGGCCCGGATGAAGTGTGCCCGGGTGCCGGATCCCGCCCAGCGGGCATTGAGCGCCTCGGCCACCTTCGCCATGCCGCGCTGATTGCCGCCGCTGTCGCCGATCATGACGATGTCCGTGAAGCCGGATTGCTTCAGGCTGCTCGCGATGTCGTCGAGGAGGGCCTCGTAGGTCGCGGCGCTCAGGCTGATGGTGCCGGGAAAGCGCATGGATCCGGTGGGTGGATCGATGTCGCCCTCGGGCACGAACTTCACGATCGGCGCACAGAGGGCATTGCCGAGCCTCGCCGCGATGGCGGGGCAGGTCGCCTCGAGGATCAGGTTGTGCTTGCCGGTCGCGAGGAAGGGGCCGTTCTCCTCGATGCCGCCGGTGGGAATGATCACCGTGGTGGCGCCGGCCGCGATGCGGTCGCGGACCTCGAGGGAGGTGAGCGCCTCCAGCCAGAAGGAATCGCCGGCGGCGATGGGCCGTTCCGCGTCGAGGCGCGCGCGGAGGCGCGCCTCCCGCTCGGCGGCGGTCGCCGTCGGGGTGTCGGGCTGTGCGCCGACGGGGGCAGGCAGCGAGAGCAGAGCGCAGAGCGCCAGGATCGCCATGCCGAGGTGATTCGTGCGGTGCAACTGATTATCCTCCGCGCCGGTGTCTGTCGGGGCCGGTGTGTGCTGCGGATGCTAGCAGGGTGCCCCGGTGGTCCGGCGCGCAGCAGATCGCCGCGCATGCGAGGCGGTGCCGACCCTCGGTCCGGTCGGTTCGGGACGGTCGGGAACGGCTGCCGGCGCGCGCCGCATGCGGGCATCACCGGGGCACGTCAGCGGTCGCGGGGCGCGGCGCCTGTCCGGGCGGCGTTCCCGGACGAGGCGTGCGACCGTCTCGGCCGCGCGATGGCGGGCCCCTCACGAGATCGGAGCGAGACCCTCAATTGGCGATGTCCTTCCGCACGCTGCTTGCGCTGACCCTGCTCGGACTCGCCGTGCTCGTGGTGCTCCAGATCCTGCGTCCCGAGCGGGCGGCCGGCAGCGGTCCCGTGGCCGGGTTCGACCTCGACGATCCTTCTGTCGTGGAGCGCGGTGCCTATCTCGCCCTGGCGGGCAACTGCGCGAGCTGCCACAGGGCGCCTGACGGCGCATCCATGGCGGGGGGCCTCGCCTTCGAGACGCCTTTCGGAACCATCCACGCGACCAACATCACGCCGGATCCGGAGACCGGCATCGGCCGCTGGACCGACCGGGATTTCCTCGATGCCATGCGCCACGGTGTGCGGCCGAACGGCGACTACCTGTATCCGGTGTTCCCCTACACGGCCTTCACGAAGGTGACGGACGAGGACGTCGCGGCGATCTTCGCCTATCTGAGGAGCCTGCCGCCGGTGCGCCGGCAGGTGCCGGAAAACGATCTGGCCTTTCCCTTCGCGATCCGGTCGCTCATGGCGTTCTGGAACGCCCTCTTCTTCGAGGCCGGCGCTTTCGAAGCGGATCCGGCGCAGCCTGAGGCCTGGAATCGCGGCGCCTATCTCGTCGAGTCCCTTGCCCATTGCAGTGCCTGCCACTCTCCCCGGAACCTGCTCGGCGCGGAGCAGCAGGGACTCGCGTTCAGCGGCGGCACCTACCTCGACCGCGTTCCCGGCGGGGCGCATCGACCCTGGTCGGCGCCGAATCTGACGGCCAGCGATCGCGGGCTCGGCCTCTGGTCCCGGGAGGACCTGGCGGCCTATCTGAAGCACGGGCGCAATGGGTTCCTGGAGTCCTTCGGGCCCATGAACGAGGTCATCATGAACAGCACGCGCCATCTGTCCGGAGCCGACATCGACGCCATGGCGCTCTATCTCGTGGGCCTGCCGGCCATCGACGAAGCCGACGGCGCGGCGCCCGAAGAGCGGATCCTCGGTCGCGGCCGCACGGTCTACAACCTGCACTGCGGGACCTGCCATCTGCCGACGGGGGAGGGGGATCCGGAGATGGCGCCGCGGCTGAACGCAGGGAGCCTCGTGGTGCAGTCCGAGGATCCGGCCTCCATGATCAACGCCATCCTCTACGGCCCCGAACCGCCCGAGCCGCCGCTGCCGCCGAAGTGGCGCCATCCCATGGAGGAGTTCCAGTACCTGCTCGACGACGAGGAGATCGCGGCGGTCGCGACCTATGTCCGTCGGTCCTGGGGCAATGCGGCGGGCGTCGTCACGGCGGAGCAGGTGGCGCGGCAGCGCTGAGGGCTCGTGCAGGCATGCCTGCGGCAGGTTGCAGGGGCATGAATGACGGGCGAGATCGTGCCTTCAGGCCCGGTGGTATCATTTTCGGTCGGACCCATGCGAGGTGTTCCCTGTTGTCGATCCGCGGCCTGAATCGATCCTGCTTCTCCGCCTTCGCCGTCGCGTCGCTGCTGGTGCTCGCGGCCTGCGGGCAGACGCCGGGGGAGGCCGAGCCGGCGGACGCGGGTTCGCTCGCGCGGGTTCGGCTGATGACGGATGCGCAGTACGCCAATGCCGTCGCCCAGGTGTTCGGCGAGGACGTCGGCAGCAGCGTGATCCCGCCCATGCCGCCCATGGCGAGGACGGACGGGCTGCTCGCCTCCGGCGCGGCCTTCGCGGGCCTCACCTCGGATCAGATCTCCCAGATCCAGCAGGCTGCGGCCTTCGTGGCTGCCCAGGTCGTGGACGAGGCGCACCGCGATTTCCTCCTCCCCTGCACGCCCCTGTCGCCGACGGAGCCCGACGCGGCCTGTGCGGTGCAGTTCCTCGGCGAGGCGGGACGCCTGCTGGCGCGGCGTCCTCTGGAGGACGCGCGGCTCGAGGAGCTCGTGGAGATCGCCGGACGCGCGGCCGAGCAAACGGGCAGCTTCCACGACGGTCTGGCGCTCGCCCTGGAGGCCCTGCTGATCAGTCCGGAGTTCCTCTTCATCGTCGATCGCACCGAGCCCGATCCGGAGCGTCCCGGTGCCCAGCGCCTGGACAGCTACTCGCTCGCAGCGCGCCTGAGCTTCTTCCTGTGGAATGCCCCGCCCGACGATGCGCTGCTGCGGGCCGCGGCCACGGGTGAACTGCACACGGAGGCGGGCCTGGCGCGCGCCGTCGATCGTCTGCTCGAGAGTCCGCGCCTCGAGGACGGCATGCGCGCCTTCTTCGACGACATGCTCGCCTTCGACGAGTTCGACAGCCTGGCCAAGGACCCGCTCGTCTATCCCATGGTCACGGGGACCACACTCGCCCATGCGCGGGAGCAGACCCTGCGGACCCTCGTCGATCACCTCCTGACCCGCGAGGAGGATTACCGGGATCTCTTCACGACGCGCCGGACCTTCATGTCCATGCCGCTGGCGGTCGTCTACGGAACCCCTGCGGGCAACGGCTGGGTGCCCTACGAGTTCGAGGAGGACAGCCCGCGGCGGGGCATCCTGACCCACGTGAGCTTCCTCGCGGCGAATTCCCATGCCGTGCGGAGTTCCCCGACGCAGCGTGGCAAGGCGCTGCGCGAGCTGTTCCTCTGCCAGCGCGTGCCGGACCCGCCGCCCAACGTGGATTTCTCGCTGCTCGAGGACGCCGGCGACGTCCCCACGGCCCGGGAGCGGCTCGCGGTGCACAACACCAATCCCTCCTGCGCCGGCTGCCACCTGATCACCGATCCCATGGGGCTGTCGCTCGAGAACTTCGATGGCGCAGGGCGTTATCGGGAGACGGAGAACGGCGCCGAACTCGACATCGCAGGAGAGCTGGACGGGGTCTTCTACGAGGACATCGGCGGCCTGGCCGAGGCCCTGCGCGATCATCCGAAGCTGTCCTACTGCCTGGTCAATCGGCTCTATGCCTACGGGACCGGTGGGCCCGTGTCGCTCCGGGACGATCGCGACAGGCTCCGCTGGTTCGAGGAGCGCTTCGCCGAGCATGCCTATCGGGTCCCGGCGCTGCTCCGGGACCTCGCGCTCAGCCGGTCCTTCTCGGCGATCCGCCCCGCCTCGCAGCCCGACGATCGCGTCGCCGGGTCGGGCTTCGGCGTTCCCATCGAGGCAGAAGGAACGCTCGCAACGGCTGCGCTGGAGGAGGTCGCTCCATGAGCATCAGCAAGAACGGCTTGAGTCGACGGCGTTTTCTGAGGGGCACGCTGAAGGGCGCGGCGGTCAGTGTGGCCCTGCCGCTGCTCGATCTGTTCCTCAACGACAGCGGCACCGCGCTGGCGTCCGGCGCGCCCATTCCGCTGCGCTTCGGCACCTGGTCCTGGGGCCTCGGCATGAGCAAGCCGATCTTCGTGCCGAAGCGGACCGGGCCGAACTTCGATCTTCCCGAGGAGATCGCGGCGCTCGCCCCGGTCCAGCAGCACATCAATCTCTACACGAATTTCCACGTGTTCAAGGACGATGCGCCGAATCTCTGTCACCACTCGGGCTGGGTGGTGCTGCGCTCCGGAACGGCCCCCATGAGCCGCGCGAACCGCCCCGGCGAGACCATCGACGTCTCCGTCGCGCGCAAGCTCGGCAACGCGACGCGCTTCAAGAGCCTGTCCGCCACGGCCACGGGCGACGTGCGCGACAGCTTCAGCTACGAGGGCGGCAATTCCGTGAATGCGCCGGAATGGTCTCCGTTGCGCTTCTATCAGCGACTCTTCGGTGAGGACTTCCAGGATCCGAACGCGGCCAGCTTCACGCCCGATCCGCGCGTGCTGGTGCGCAAGAGCGCGCTCTCGGTGGTGCAGGAGGACGCCAGGAAACTGGAGAAGTCCCTCGGCATGGCCGACCGGGCGCGCCTCGATCAGTACTTCACGGGGCTGCGCGATCTGGAGCGCCGCTTCGATCTGCAGCTCTCCAAGCCGGATCCGCGCGAGGCCTGCGTCGTCACCGGCGCCCCGAAGGACCTGCCGTCCGGTCTCGATGCGGATCTGGTCTCCAAGCGTCACCGCATCTTGGCGGAACTGATGCTCATGGCCGTGGCCTGCGACCAGACGCGGGTCTTCAACATGTTCTACGCGGCGGCCTTCTCGGCGACCACCAAGCCCGGCTACGACAAGCCCCATCACACGGCGACGCACGAGGAAGCGGTCGATCCCGTGCTCGGCTATCAGCCCAACACCTCCTGGTACACGCGTCGCGCCATGGAGGAGTGGGCCTGGTACGTGCAGGCGCTGGCGGACTTCAGGGAAGGCGATGGGTCGCTGCTCGATCACTCGTTCATCTATGCGACCACGGACCAGTCCTTCGCGAAGATGCACGCCATCGACGGGATTCCCATGTTCAGCGCCGGCAATGCCTTCGGGCGGGTCCGGACCGGCCTGCACATCGACGGCGGCGGCAGTCCGGGCTGCCGTCTCGGGTACACCGCGCAGCGGCTCATGGGCCTGGACATCGAATCCTGGGGCACCAAGAGCAACAACACCTCGAAGGAGATCGGTGAAATCCTCGTCTGAGTCGCGACCCCGGCGGGGTCGGTGGGCCTCCTCCTGGTGCGGTTCTGCCGCGGCCGTGCTCTGCGCCCTCGGCGTGCTCTGCGCGGCGCCCGTCGCTGCGGCGGATGCCGCCGGTCACAGCGAGGCCTGGCGGGCCATTCCCATGCCGCCGGGATTCCACGTGGAGGCGACGGAGCTCGACGGGCCGGTCTTCGCCGATGCCCGGGGACGCACCCTCTACAAGTGGCCGCAGCACAAGCTGCGCAACGGCTACAGCGGCGAGGCCGCCGGCGCCATCGAATGCCGCGACGAGGTGCTCAGGGTCACCGCCGGTCTCATGAGCCCCTATCCGCCGGGCATCGCCCTGCCGGAACTCGACAGCCGCCCCAGCTGCACCGATCTCTGGCCGCCGGTGCTGGCGGACGACGACGCCGAGCCGGTGGGGAAATGGACGATCCTCGATCGCGGTGACGGCACGCGCCAGTGGGCCTTCGACGAACAGGCGCTGTACACCTCCGTGCGCGACGCGCAGCCCGGGGACGTGTTCGGCGGGACCACGCGTCGCTTCGGCGGCGATGCGCCCGCCTACCGGGTGCCCGTCGGACCGCCGCCGCTGCTGCCCCCGGGCTTTGCCGTCCGGACCACGAGCATCGGCCGCATGCTGGCGACGGATCAGGAGGACGCCGTCTACGCCTTCGACGGGGACACGGCGACGTCCACGGCCTGCGTGGCGAGCTGCCTGGAGCTCTGGCGCCCGGTGCGCGCGCCGGCGCTCGTGCAGCCGCAGGGGGAATGGTCCGTGCTGGAGCGCTCGGCGGGCGAGCGCCAGTGGGTGTTCCGGGGCAGACCCCTGTACACCTACGCCCTCGATGGTGGCTCCTGGAGCCAGGTCGGGAGCGACGTGCCCGGCTGGAGCAACGTCTTCACCCAGCGTGCGCCGGCGCCGCCGCCGCACTTCACCGTGCAGTCGACCCTCAGCGGGAACGTCCTCGCCGACGCCGACGGCATGACGATCTACGTCTACAACTGCGGCGAGGACTCCGCCGACCAGCTCTCCTGCGATCACCCGGACGACACCCAGGTCTATCGGCTCGCCATGTGCGGTGCGGGTGATCCGGCGCGGTGTCTCGAGCACTGGCCCTACGTGCTCGCAGGCGAGGACGAGACGAGCACGAGCCGCAGCTGGCGGATCGTCTCCATCGATCCCGCGACCGGGCGCTTCGCGACGCCGGGCCAGGCCGGCGCGCTGCGGGTCTGGGCCTACCGTGATCGCCCCGTCTACGGCTACGGCCCGGACGAGCGTCCCGGCGACGTCAACGGGGGCGGGATCGGCGAGTGGCGAGGGCAGCGCAACGGCCTGCGGGCCTTCTGGGTGCGGGACGACTTCATGCGGGGGATTCTCTGATGGCTGCAATGGCGCGAAGGCTCGGGATGCTCTGCTTCACCGCGCTGGCGGCCACGCTTCCCGGTCCTGTGGGAGCGGCGGAGGGGCCCCTGCGCGACGGCACCATCGGCTACGTGATGACGGACCTGTTCTGGGCCGTCTATCAGACCCCCGATGCCCGGGAGGAATGTCCCCGTGGCTTCAACGACGGTCCCCGGGAACAGTTCGAGAAGCTGTATCCCGATCACGAGGCCATGAGCGTCGTCGAGACGCAGCTCCGCCAGGAGATCGAGACCTGGCATCCCACCACGGAACCGGACGGCTTCGAGTTCCTCGAGGTGGAGGGCCCCCACGCCTGGGGGCTGGATCTGGACGGCATCGTGGGGCCGAACGACTTCGTGCACCCGGACGGCACGCCCGGCATCGACAACGAGGTCTATCGTGCGGTCGGCTGCATCATCGGCTTCCGGGGGCCCGACGGCGTCGAGTTCATCTTCCAGAACAAGGCGATCCTCGACGATCGCTACAACCGGATGATGATCGAGCTCACCGGCGTCGATGATCTCGAGAACGACGACGAGGTCACGGTCACCTGGTATCGGGGCTCGGACCGTCTGCTCACCGATGCCACGGGCCAGAAGGTCATGCCCGGCGGCACCCAGCGGGTCGACCGGCGCTGGGGTGAAGGCCTGATCCGGCAGAGCAGGGGACGGATCGAGGATTCGGTGCTGACCACGGAGCCGATCGGCGACCTGATCATTCCCTGGCAGAACCTCAGCGTGCCGTCCGTCCACGTCATCCGCGACATGCGCCTGCAGCTGACCCTCACGCCCCAGGGCGCGACGGGGCTGCTCGCCGGCTATGCGGACGTCGACAAGTACTACTTCCAGCTGATCCGCAACGATTCCACCCATCACCTCAGCAACGGCCAGATCTCCGGCATCTCGCTCTACAAGGCGCTGCGCCGGCTGGCGGATGCCCATCCCGATCCGGAGACCGGGGCGAACACGGCGATCTCCACGGCGCTCGACGTGAAGATGGCTCAGGTGTTCGTGGTGGACGCTCCGGCGCCGGGCCAGACCACCGCACAGCGGCGCTGACCCGTCCGCACGCCGGACGCAGCCGGGAGGGCCCGTCAGCGGGCGGCGAGAATCTCGACCACGCGCCGGTTGTGGGCCTCGAGGCCGACCGTGATCCGCAGCTGGCCGGGCATGCCGTACTCGCGCAGGGTCCGCGGGATCAGCCCACCGCGACGCAGGGCCAGGTCGGCTGCGGCGCAGGCCTCCGGATCGGCGAAGTCCAGGCACAGGAAGTTCCCGGAAGCGGGCAGCACCCGGATGCCCAGGGCCTGCAGTTCCGCCGTCAGCCAGGCGAGCCAGCGACCGTTGTGCGCCAGGCAGGTCTGCTGGTGCTCGATGTCCGCCAGGGCGGCCACGGCGGCGGCCTGCGCCGTGGCGCCGACCACGAACACGCCGCGGAGCCGCTCCAGGGCATCGTGCACGGGGGCCGGGCACAGGGCCCAGCCGATCCGCAGGGCCGCCAGGCCGTACATCTTGCTGAAGGTGTGCGTCACCACGACGTTGGGGCGCGCATCCGTCACCAGGTCCTCGCCGGCGCTGTAGGCCGGGTCCGCCACGTACTCGCTGTAGGCACCGTCCAGCACCAGCAGCACTGCGTCGGGCAGACCGGCGCGCAGGCGCAGGATCTCCGCTCGGTGCAGCATGGTCCCGGTCGGATTGTTCGGGTTCGCCAGGAACAGGACGCGCGTCCTGGGCGTCACGCAGGCGAGGAGGGCGTCGACGTCGGCGGCGAAGTCGCGGGCCGGGGCTGCCACGGGCGTCGCGCCGCAGGACTGTGCGGCGATCCTGTAGGCGATGAAGGCGTAATCGGGAAAGAGAATCTCGTCGCCGGGCCCGGCGTAGGCGCGCGCCAGCAGATTGATCAGCTGTTCCGATCCGGCCTCGCAGACGATGCGGTCGGCGCGCACGCCGTAGCGTGTGGCGATGGCGTCCTTCAGCGCCAGACAGTCGGGATCCGGGTAGCGCCCGTAGTCCGACAGGGCCCGTGCGGCTGCGAGGGCGGCCGGGCTCGCGCCGAGGGCGGATTCGTTGCTCGACAGCTTGACGACCTCGGCGACGCCCGGCACGGCCGATTCGCCCGGGAGATAGACCTGGACGCCGTCCACCCAGGGCTGTGGCCTGGGCCAGTTCGGGGCATCGCCCCGCGCCTCGCGCTGCGACGACAGGATGGCGGGGTCGGTCATCGTGGGGCCCTGGTGGCCTGAACGGGCCGCAAGCATAGCGTCGGGCCCGATCCCGCGTCAGCGTCGGTGCGCGCGGGGGCAGGGCCGTCCCGGGGCTGCCCGGGCCCCGCCGGCCACGACGCCCGGTGCCGCGCGGCGTGCAGGGCGCCGCCGTCGGGTGCGCCCGGCTCGCCGCCGCCTATAATCGGGCCATGAACGCGCCTCGCTTCCTCCTCGCCCTGCTCTGCCTGCTGATGGCCGGGCCTGCGCGTGCGGACTACATCCCCGAGCCCGCCATGGCCCCGGAGCCGGTCGATCGGCTCGAGCTGCGCAAGTCGAAGCGTTCGCTCACGCTCTACCGGAACGAGAAGCCGATCCGCACCTACCGCGTGTCCCTGGGCGGGAATCCGCAGGGACACAAGGAGCGCGAGGGCGACTCGCGCACCCCCGAGGGTCGCTACCGCCTCACCTTCCGCAACATGCAGAGCCGCTTCTTCCTGTCGATCCAGGTCGACTACCCGAACGCCCTGGATCGGGCCTGGGCCCGCCGCCACGGCTGGGATCCGGGCGGCGAGATCATGATCCACGGCCTGCCGAACGAACCCCTCCTGTCCCGCGAGCGCTATCTCGAGATCGACTGGACCGACGGCTGCATCGCCGTCTCCAACGAGGCCATGCTCGAGATCTGGCGGCTGACCCGCGAGAACACGGAAATCATGATCCTTCCCTAGCGGGTTGCTGGAATCGTCCATCGAGGACCTTTCCAGCGCCGGGTTGCGGCGCATGTCCGCGCCCAGCGCACGAGAGATCGACGAGTTGCAGTCGCCGCTCTGCGGACGCGCCACCCATGGCCCGCGACACCCGGCTGCCGAGCCCGTCCTGCCCGGCGACGGGCTGGCGCCGCGGCGCCCGGAGTCCCGAGGCCGGCAGGGGGCCGCTCCTCGCGTGGTCCCGGTGCCGCACCGTCCCGCAGCCGCATCGGTGCGCGCCGGGACAGGGGATTCGTTGAGAAACGTATTGCGAACCGTTCGCATTCGTATGTAAGCTCCCGCAGTTCCGTACCCCTCAGGAGTTCACCGGTGTCCACCGAAGCGATGCGCGCGATGCTCGCGCTCTCCCTGGCCTTTGCCGTGCCCCTCGCCGCCGAGGCCGCCGCCCCCGACGACCAGGTGGAGCACGTGGTCGTCCGTGGCGCCTATTTCGGGCAGGCCGTCGCCGACTCCGTGAAGACACCCACCCTGCTCCTCGACGTGCCCCAGTCCGTGTCGATCGTGACGGCGGACCAGATTGCCAGGCAGGCCTACTTCAGCGTGGCCGACGTCATGCAGTACACGCCCGGCGTGAGCATCGGGCAGGGGGAAGATCATCGGGACCAGATCACGATCCGCGGCCAGAACACCACTGCCGACTTCTTCATCGACGGGCTGCGCGACGACGTCCAGTACTTCCGGCCCCTGTACAACCTGGAGCGCGTGGAGATCCTGCGCGGGGCCAATGCGCTGCTCTTCGGTCGAGGCGGCGGCGGCGGCGTCGTGAATCGGGTCACCAAGGTGGCGGAGCTGTCCGACGACTTCAGCAGCCTGTCGGCGAATCTCGACACCTTCGGCGCCGGCGGCCTCAGCATCGACGCCAACAAGGTGCTCGGCGCGCAGCAGGCGTTTCGCCTGAACGCCGTGGTCGACACCATCGAGAACCATCGCGACTTCAAGGAAGGCGAGCGGGTCGCGATCAATCCGACCTACACCTGGGTCGGTGAGGGCGGCACGGTCGTCAATGCCTCCTACGAATTCATCGACGACGATCGCGTCGTCGACCGCGGGGTGCCGTCCCTCGGGGGGACGCCGTTGCGCGGGTTCCGGGACACCTTCTTCGGTGATCCCGAGATCAACCGCGCCACCTTCCGTGGCCATGTCGCGCGCCTGCGCGTCGATCGCGACCTGTCCGCGAACTGGACCCTGAACGGCACGCTGCAGTACGCGGACTACGACAAGTTCTATCGGAACCTGTATCCGGTCGGCTTCAGCGATCTGGACGATACGGTGACGCTCGACGGCTACGTCGACACCACGGCGCGCACGAACAGCCTTGCCCAGGCGAACGCCGTGGGTCAGTTCGATACCGGTCCCTTCGCGCACACGCTCCTTCTCGGCGCCGAGGTCGGCGTCCAGGATACGGACAACGCGCGGCGGGACACGCTGTTCACGGACAGCGGAGACAGCCGGATCACCTTCCCCTTTTCCGATCCGCTGGTGATCCCGGAGGTCGGCTTCACGGACTTCGTCCGGGACACGACGTCGGAAGTGACCTTCACCTCCGTCTTCTTCCAGGACGAGCTGAAGCTGTCGGACCACTGGATCCTCGTGGCCGGGCTCCGCTACGACCGCTTCGAGATCGACGTGGTGGACGCGGTGGAGATCGGCAACGGGGCGGCGGACGGCAACGACGGCTTCCTCGGCAGCTCCGATGCGGAGTTCTCACCGCGCGTGGGCCTGATCTACAAGCCGCGGGACGATCTGTCGCTGTATGCGAGCTACAGCAAGTCCTTCCTCCCCCGGTCCGGCGACCAGTTCCTGTCCCTGACGCTGACCACCGCGGCCCTCGCGCCGGAGGAGTTCGAGAACCGGGAACTGGGGCTGAAGTGGAATCCCACCGACTCGCTCAGCTTCACCGCCGCCGCCTTCGAGGTGGTGCGCGAGAACGGCACCGCCGTCGATCCGACCAACCCGGAACGCTCCGTGCTCACCGGCACCGAGACCCGCGGCGTCGAACTCCAGCTGGTCGGGCGCGTGACGGATCGCTGGTCGCTCAATGCCGGCTACAGCTACCTCGACGGGGAGGAACTCGGGCGCTTCGTCGGTGCGACCGAGCAGAACCGCACCCTGGCCCAGCTGCCCGAGCACATGTTCTCCCTGTGGAACAACTTCGACTTCTCGCCCCGTTGGGGTGCGGGCCTGGGCGTGATCCATCAGGCAGAGCAGTTCGCGTCCCTGAGCAACGCGGTCGTGCTTCCGGACTTCACCCGAGTCGATGCCGCGCTCTACTACCGCTACGACGACCGGCTGCAGATCCAGCTCAACGTCGAGAACCTCCTCGACGAGAACTACTTCCCGGCGGCCCACAACGACGACAACATCACCACCGGTGAGCCGCTCTACGGTCGCCTGAGCGTCCAGTACCGGCTCTGAGCGCGCCCTGCCTTGCCCTTCGCGTTCTCGCAGCGTCCGGCTGCTCGAGCGCGAAGGGATCCCCCGCCGCCGTCCCGGGACGCAGGCCCCCCGCGCTGCCCCCCTGCATCGAGCGCCCCGCGTCGATCCGCACCGGGTCCTCACCGGTCCGGCTCCCGAAGATCCGGCGGCCGGATCCGGCTGCAGAGGGCGCGCGGGGGCGGCGTGCCCCCGCGCAGTTGACCTTTCGCCGGTAAAAGCGGTTAGGCTAAGGAGAGAGGCCGGGTCTACCGGCCCGATTCGGAATGACAACAGGGCAGCGGCCGTCAGTCGGGGCTAGGTCACTCGACATCAGGCCCCTGCCTCACCGGGGAGGCTGTCAGATGTCGAAATTTGCCGAGATGGATCGTCGTGGATTCCTGAGAACCGCGGGCATGGCTGCCCTGGCGGGTACGGCGGGGGGCGGCAGCATGCTGGCATCTCCCAGCGCGGTTGCCGCGTCCATGCAGCGCAACGGCAAGTTCGATTTCGACGAGATCTACGATCGCGTCGGATCCAACTGCGTCAAGTGGGACAACCAGATCGCCCGCTTCGGGGAGGAACACTTCAGGATCGGAATGGGCATCGCCGACATGGACTTCCGGGCGGCGCCGGCCATCACCAAGGCGCTGGAGAAGCGCATCCAGCACGAGAACTGGGGTTACCTGGGCAACCAGGATGGCCTCAAGGAAGCCATCGCCATGTGGAGCAGCGAGCGCCACGGGGTCGAGGTGGATCCCTCCACGCTGCAGATCGCAGCAGGCGTGCATCCCGGCCTCATCGCGGCCCTGCACGCGTTCTCGCCGCCGGGGTCCAAGGTCCTGATGATGACGCCGACCTACAACGGCTTCTACGGTGATCTGCGCTGGTCGCGCACCCTCGCGAACGAGAGCCCCCTGTGGAAGGACCGCGAAGGCGTCTACCACATCGACTGGGACGATCTCGAAGCGCGCATGACGCCCGATACGCACGCGATGCTGCTGTGCAATCCGCAGAACCCCACCGGCAACGTCTGGTCGCGGGAGGATCTGCACCGCATCGGTGAACTCTGCCTCAAGCACGAGGTGGTGGTGCTGGCCGACGAGATCCACTGCGATTTCATCATGGACGGTCAGACGCTGACGCCCTTCGCGAGCCTCGACGACAAGGCCATCGTCGACAACAGCCTGACCTTCAAGGCCATCAGCAAGACCTTCAGTCTCGCGGGCATGAAGAACGCCTACTGGTTCTCCACCAATCCCGTGCTCACGGAGCGCGTGAAGTGGTTTCACCGCGCCGACATCAACACGCTCGGCGTGGTGGCGAACGAAGCGGCCTATCGGGAAGGTGGTCCCTGGTTCGATCAGCTCCTCGGCTACATCAACGCCAATCACGACTTCGCGGAAGCCTTCATTCTCGAACGCATCCCGAAGATGAAGTACAAGAAGGCCCAGGGCACCTACCTGGCCTGGGTGGACGTCCGCGAGGTGCAGGAAGCCCTCGGTGCGGAAGAGATGGCCGCCCGCGAAGGCTACGAATCCGCCGACCACTGGTTCGAGAACTGGCTGGTGATGAGCTCCGGTGTGCAGCTCAACCCCGGCATCAACTACGGACCGAACGGCGCCGGACACATGCGCATGAACATCGGCTCGCCGCGTCCGATCATCGAGGATGCGCTCAAGCGCATCGAAGCGGCGTTCGCGAACGTCTGAGGCACGGCGCGTCGCGCACATCGGCGGCGCTGTTCACGGCAGGATCCTCGAAGCCCGCCCCGGCGATCCGCCGGAGGCGGGCTTCGTCGTTTCGGACCGTCGCGGAGCAAGGTGCGATCCCGCGCGTCGTTCAGGTGCGCGGCACGTCTCGCGGCGCCGGCTCGGGGATCCGTACAGGCTTCAGCTCACGCTTCAGCGCACGCGAGAGCGTCCCTCGAGCCGGGCGGCGAGGTCGCGCAGGGCAGCCTCGGTCTCGGCGAAGGCAAGACAGCTGTCGGTCACGCTCTGGCCATAGCGCAGCGGCGTCGCGTCGAGCGCCTGCCGTCCGCCCACCAGATGGCTCTCGATCATGAGCGCACGGATGGCGGTCTCTCCTGCACGGATCTGGGTGACCGCGTCCTCCACGACCCGGAGCTGCTGCAGGGGATCCTTGCGGCTGTTGCCGTGGCTGCAGTCGATCATCAGACGCTCGGGCAGACCTGCGTCCGCCAGCCGCTGCCGGGCTTCGGCGACGAAGGCGGCACCATGATTGGGACCGCTGAGCGTCCCGCCGCGCAGCACCAGATGACACCAGGGATTGCCGGTCGTTTCCAGGATCGCCGGTGCGCCTTCCTTGGTGAGCGAGGGGAACAGGTGTCCGGCGCCCGCCGCCCGGATCGCGTCGACGGCAACCTGGAGATCCCCGTCCGTGCGGTTCTTGATGCCCACGGGCATGGACAGGCCCGAGGCAAGTTCCCGATGGACCTGGCTCTCCGCCGTCCGCGCACCGATCGCGCCCCAGCTCACCAGGTCCGTGTAGAACTGCCCGAAGGTCGTGTCGAGGAACTCCGTGGCGGCGCCGAGCCCCGTGTCGGCGACGTCCGCGAGGAGGCGCCGCGCGCGGCGTAGCCCCTCGTTGATGCGGAAGGAACCGTCGAGATCGGGGTCGTTGATGAGCCCCTTCCAGCCGAGCACGGTTCGCGGCTTCTCGAAGTACACGCGCATGAGCAGCAGCAGCTGCCCGGACAGCGCCTCCGCCAGGGGGGCGAGACGCGCCGCGTAGTCCCGGGCGGCGATCGGATCGTGGACGGAGCAGGGGCCCACCACCACCAGGAGGCGCGGGTCACGGCCGTCGAGGATGGCCTCCACCTCCGCCCGACGTCCTTCCACCACCCGCGCTGCCCGTTCCGTCAGCGGAATCTCCTCGGCGAGGATCGCCGGGGTCAGCAGCGGTCGGACACGCTTGATGCGCAGATCGTCGGTGGTCACCGTCTCGTCCCTCCAGCTCCGGGGACGCGCAGCATGACGGCTGCGCGATGCGCCTCAAAGCCCGGGGCCCGAATCGGAGCGCGTCCTCGATCCGGTCACGGGGCCGTGGATGAACGGATCGAGGCTGTCAAGTCCCGGGCGGCGCTGCCGATAGGAACTGCATCACAGTACGCAGCGCCAGGACGGAACCATGGCCATTGCAATCGAAAGCGCCTCCATCGAGCTCGCCTATTCGCGCCGCAGCGTCGAGACGACGCCGGCAGCGTCGCCGCCGGTCCCCGAAGCACCCGCCGCCCCGGCACCGTCCGACGGCGCCGGGAGCGGTCCGTCCTTCTCCTTTGCGGCGCTCGAGCGTCTTGGCGCTGCGGTTCGCGACGTCTTCCAGCGCTTCGAGGCGCCGCTCGCGCTCACCTTCGACGGTGACGACGGTGACGAGGGTCCGGACCTGCAGAACGGCGGAGGCCGGTTCAGCTTCTCTGCATCCAGCCTGTCATTGCAGGGCGACGGTTTCAGCTTCTCCGCCCAGCGCTTCTCCTTCAGCTTCGGCGCTGCGTCGCTGACGCGGCCGGTGATCGAATCCGAGGCCGCAGCACCGACGTCGGCAGCGGCCCTGCCCCCGGCCGCCGAGGAACCCGCGGAGCCGCCTTCGGAAGCGGTCGACGTCCCGCAGCTCGAGCCCCTTCCGGCCCCCACGACGCCGGCCCTGAACAAGCTCGCGCTGGACCAGAAGTCCGTTGCCTTCTCCCTGCGAGCGGGCAGCGCCCCGGTGGCGGAAGCCGGTCCGAGCGAGACGCCTGCGGCAACGTCCGCGGCGTCCGAGGCCGCTTCGAGCGGGTCCCCAGCAGAGTCCCCGTCAGGGTCCCCAGCGGCCCCGGTCGCGGCCCCGGTCGCGCCCCCGGTGGTGACGGCATCCCCGTCGGTGGTGGCTGCGCCGAAGGCATCTTCGCCAGCGGCATCCTCCGAGTCGTCGGTTGCCGCAGCGCCGGAACGGTCCTCGACGCGCGCCACCTTCGAGTCGGTCCAGTCCCGCGCTCGCGTGCGGACCGCGACGCCGAAGGCGCGCAACGAGAACAGTGAGCCTGCGATCGAGCGCAGCCCCGCGCGCTTCTCCGGGGCCCTCAAGGCGCGGACCAGCGAGACCCGTTTCACGCTCGATCTGCTGACCGCGGACGGGGATCGGGTGCGCATCGATTTCTCGAGCCTCGACACCTTCATGCGCCTGCGCGCGCGCGGCGTGAGTGAGGAGGGCGCACTGTCGGCGCTCGACCTGCGCCAGAGCGGCAGCGTGCGCGAGATCGGCTTCGATGTGGACGGCGAGCTCGACGCCGATGAGCTCGAGCAGATCCGTGAGCTGGTCAAGGACGTGCTCAAGGCCGGCAAGCGAGCGCTTCGGGACGGCGGCGAAGCCTTCGCGCGCCTTGCCGAGCAGGGCGTCGATGCCAGCGACATCGCCGGCTTCGCCCTCGACTACAGCCGCACGGAGACGAAGCTCCTCGCGAAGTATCGCGCCGTGGCGGAAGGCGAGGCGTCCGCCGGCAGCGGACCCGGAACGCTGCCGCCGGAGGCGGCCGGTGCCCTGGGTCAGCTCGCGGACGAGGCGCGTGCGCTCACGGCGCGGGCCGGCACGCTGCTGGATGGCGAATCGGCGACCGTACTCGTCGAGCAGGTTCTCGGCGCAGCTGTGGCCCCCGTGCCGGTGGCAGAACCCGCCGCCGAGGCGGCACCGGCCCCCGAAGCGGTCGCGGTGCCGGCTCGTGCTCCGGCCGAGGTCGAAGCCGGCTAGCCGCTTGCCGCGAAGCTCCGAACCGGACCTTCGCGGCCCGGGGTCGCGGCGCAGGTCCGCGCCCCGGTCACGACGGATCCGCGAGGCGCCGTCGCCGATCGGCGGGCGGGCCATCCCTGGCTCGCGACATCAGCCTGCTGAACCGGAGTGCCGGCAGCCCGCCCGGGCGGGCCTCGGCAAGCCCCGTCCGCTCGTTCCAGGGCCTGCCCCGGGCCGCTCGGGCTCCGTCGCGACCGCAGGTCTCGCGCGCAAGGCCCCGGACGGGTCGCCCCGTCCTGCCGCACCGGACCGATCGGCGTCCGCGACGGCAGCTGCGCCCCGATTTCTCCCCTGCCGCATCCCGGCATAGAATGGCGCCGGGACGCAGGATCGGACCCTGCGGACGCCAGGCGCGTCCGCGGTGCTGTCCGGTCGATGATTCAGCAGGGGGAGAGAGCATGAGATTCGCGAACAGGAACGGCGTGTGCGCCGGAACGATGCGGGGGCGGGGACTGCTTGCCCTCGCGCTGGCCGGCCTGCTGGGGAGCGGTGCCGGCGCGGCCCAGGAGGGCCCCGCGCCGCGCGGCACGGAGAACGGCGAATGGCGCTACATCGGGGGTGATTCGGCGCATACGCGCTACTCGCCCGCCGATCAGATCACCGCGGCGAACTTCGGAGACCTCGAGGAAGCCTGGGTCTGGGACGGGGCCAGCTTCGACGCAGCCAGCGGGCGCTCCACGCCGGTCTACGCCAACGGCATCCTGTACACGGTGGCCGGTCCGCGCCGGCACGTGGTGGCGCTCGATCCGGCGTCCGGTGACCTGCTCTGGTCCTACCGCGAGCCGGACACGGAGCGCTACGCGTACTCGATGCGCAAGGACTACGGCAAGGGCATCGCCTACGCGGAGCTCGACGGGCGCGGCGTCGTCTACATCGTCTCGCCGGGCTTCTTCCTGACCGCCCTGGATGCGAAGACCGGCCGTCCCCTGGAGGGCTTCGGCAAGAAGGTCCCGGTGCCCGGTTTCCCGGAGACCGGTGTCGTCGATCTCCTCGAGAACTTCGGCTACGAGTACGACCCCTATTTCGGCATTCCGCTCGAGAAGGGGTACATCACGGCGTCCTCGCCCCCGATCGTCGTCGACGGCGTGGTCGTGATCGGCAACTCCGCGGAGCAGGGCTACAACCAGTCACGGGAAGAGGGCATTCCCGGCGACATCCTCGGCTATGACGCACGGACCGGGAAGTTCCTGTGGAAGTTCAATGCGGTGCCGCGCCCCGGCGAGTTCGGCAACGAGACCTGGGAGAACGACTCCTGGCGCAACGGTGAGGTCTCGAGCTGGGCGCCGCTCGCCGCGGATCAGGATCGCGGCCTCGTCTACGTGCCGACGAACTCGGGCACCATCGATTTCTACGGCGGTCATCGGCCGGGCGACAATCTGTTCGGCACCAGCCTGATCGCGATCGACGTCAAGACCGGCAAGCGTGCCTGGCACTTCCAGATGGTCCATCACGACATCTGGAACTACGACACGCCGACGGCGCCGGTGCTGCTCGACGTGATGCACGACGGCAAGCCCACGCCCATCGTCGTCCAGGTCACCAAGCAGTCCTTCGCCTACGCCTTCAACCGCGTCACCGGTGAGCCGCTCTGGCCGATCGAGGAGCGGCCCGTGCCGGCGTCGCTGATTCCCGGCGAGAAGCTGGCCAAGACCCAGCCCTTTCCGACCAAGCCCGCGCCGTACGACAACCAGGGGCTGACCTACGACGATCTCATCGACTTCACGCCGGAGTTGCGCGCCAAGGCCATCGACATCGTCGACGATTTCGTCATCGGCCCCCTGTTCAATCCGCCGCTGCACCGCGACAACGAGCTCGGCAAGATCGGTGCCATCTGGTGCCCGGGTGACATCGGCGGCGTGAACATCGATGGTCCCGCCGTGGCGGACCCCGTGGCCGGCGTTCTCTACGTCCCTTCGCGCAAGGCCTGCACGACGCGGATCATCGCGCCGGGCGAGGAGCGCGACGCGATTCTCGACGAGCCTTCCGGAGCGACCATCGCGCCCTACGCGGTGCTGCGCAATCGTGGTGTCCGCGGCCCCGATGACCTGCCCCTGTTCAAGCCGCCCTTCAGCCGGATCACGGCGATCGACATGAACACCGGCGAGCACCTCTGGTACGTCCCCGTGGGCGAGATGTCCGATCGCATCCGTCAGCATCCGGCGCTGGCCGGGATGGACCTGCCCAATGGCGGCAGCGGCACCGTTCCGCCCATGACCGTGACGCCGAACATGGTGATGTACGCCTCGACCACGGGCGACGGCACGCCGCACCTGTTCGCGATCGACAAGAAGACGGGCGCGGAGCTGGCGCGGGTGGAAGTGCCGGAGCAGAGTCGCTACGGCATGATGACCTACGTCCACGCGGGTCGGCAGTACGTGATGCTGCAGACCGGTCGGACGCTGACCGCGATGGCGCTGCCATCGGACGATGACCACGACGACGACGATCACTGATCGTCGTCGGGAACCTGGACCGGAAACGGAGTTCGTGATGCGTGTACGTGAATTCGTCGGGCTCGGGCTGGCGTGCGTGATGGCGGTGTCCGGCGCCGCCGTCGCGGACACGGGTGAGGCGGCGGGCGCGCGCACCGTCAACGATGCGGTCTACACGAAGTCGCAGGCCCGGGACGGCAAGCGGCTGTTCCGTGACAACTGTCAGATGTGTCACGACCGCAAGTACTTCGGGCCGGTGCTGCGGGCCTGGGACGGACGCACCGTGGGCATGCTCTTCCAGACCATGAGCTCGACCATGCCCATGGACAATCCCGGTGCCCTCATGCGCGAGGACTACGTGAACATCCTCGCCTACATTCTCGACGAGAACGGCTATCCCGACGGGGAGGCGGAGCTGGATTTCCGCGGCGGGGTGCTCGACGGGATCGTCATCGCCCAGCCCTGAGCAGGGCGATGCCTCGGCAGAACGTGAAAGGGCCCGGTTCGACCGGGCCCTTTCACATCCGGACAGCCAGGGGCAGGCCCGTCGGAGTGTCCGCAGCGGCGCTCGTCAGAAGAACTCGATGTCGTCGCTGTCGCTTTCCTTCACCTGGTTCATGAAGTTCGCGAGGGCTTCGCGGACCGGCAGGCCGTGGATCAGCACGGCCTCGAACATCTCCACTTCCTCGGGCATGGAGTAGCGTTCCCGGATCCGGTCCTGGAGGGCGGACCACTCCTCGGCCTGCTCGACGCGCTGGGCGTCTCCCACGAGCTGGGCGAGGCCGTCCAGGCTCTCCGTGACGTGGGCCAGGCGTTGCGCGAGACGATCGTAGAACTGGAAGGCCACGATGGCCTGGTGCACGTTGCCGGTCAGGCCGTCCGTATGGGCAAGCAGGGATGCCTTCAGGTCGTCGAGCTGACTGTCCTCCGGCAGCGCCGCGAGCTGCTCGCGGATCTCGCCCATGGATCCCGCCATGTCCGTGAAGGTGCGGGTGAGCGCATCCACGGAGCTGTCGCTGTCCTTCATCGCCGCTTCGATCTGGCCGACGGCGAGTTCCATCATGAGCACGGTCTCGCGGAGGTGGTTCCAGCGGCTCTCGCCGGCCGTGCTCCGGACGCGCGTGCCGAGCGCGATCGTCTTGTCTGCGGTCATGGAAAATCCCCTGTGAATCCGGGGACGCTATCGGCGCCCGGCCGGAAAACTTGAGCCGGGTCCCGGGGCGCGCCGGCGCAGGAACCCGATCCTCGGCGCCCGGCCCAGCATGGAACGGTCCGCTGCGGGGCGTCCTCAGGACGTCCCGGCCGCCTCCCGACCCTGATAGATGGCGTGCTCGACCAGGTGCATGCCGACGTCGGCACCGAGTTTCAGCAGGCCGAAGAGCAGCAGGGCCCCGGCGCCGCCGTCGAAGAGGCCGCCGAAGAGGATGGTGAGATGCATGGGCAGGATGCGCAGGTAGGGGGTGAACATGAGCGTGCCGACGTTGGGCTTGCCGCGGCGGTCCACCTCGATGTTGTAGCGCAGGGAGAACAGATGATGGATGAGGAAGCCCGCGATGGCCGTGAAGAAGAAGGCGTCGAAGGGCGGGGCACCGATGTCCATGACGAGGAAGGCGAGATAGACCGCATGGAAGATGCCGTAGTGCACGAGGAAGAACAGGGCGATCTGCCGCTTCGAGCCTTCCGTGGGCGCGACGGGACGATCGTTCATGGTCATGCCGTCGGTGGAGAAGGCGCGCAGGGACAGGATCCGCAGCACCTGACCGAGACCGATGATCACGCTCTGCGCCCAGTAGAGCTGCATGAGCGAGCCCAGGGACCAGTGCTCGCTGAAGGCGAGGATCAGCGCGAGCAGATTGGCAGCGACCAGCGCCCAGAGCGATCGGTCGCCGTGCCAGTCACGGAGCACTCGACTGCCGGGATCGCGGGGCTGCTCGAGGGCCGCCAGACGCTTCAGATGGGACGCGTGCTTGGCGTAGGCGATCCCGCAGGCGGGGCATTGCCAGGCGGGAGCGTCCGTCTGCGCCGGGCGCAGGGTCGCGCAGCGGGGACAGCGCTGCACGCCGGCGGCCTGGTCCGCCTTGTCGATGCGCTCGACGCCCATGCTCCGAGGCTCCGATCGACCGTCCAGAAGACCCCTCGAGCATAGCCGTCGCAGCGGCGTCGAGCCGTCACCGTCCGCCCGGGCGGAGCGCCGGGCTGTTCGAGGGGCGCTCCCGCTGCCTTCCCGCAGGCTGTCAGGGCTCGGGCGTCTGCTCCACGGCGGCGCTCAACAGCGCCTCGATCTGATCCAGGATCGAGGCCAGCGCAGCCGTGTCGAAGCCTTCGATGCGCGGTGTGTGGATATGTCCGACGACCAGGTCGAGGCCGAGTTCCCGCACGAGGCGGACCGTGCGGAAGGAGATCTCGTTGCTGAGATAGCCGCCACCGCCCCCCCGGACGGCGGTCTGATCGTCGAGCTCGTCCAGGGATGCGGCCTCGAAGGTGCCGCGCTCGAGCGTGGTCACGCGGTGGTTGTCGCGGACGGGCCAGGGTGACTGGACGCGCATCATGGCGGCTGCCGGGAGCGAGAACTCCACGAACTCGGGTCCGGGCAGGGGGCCGTCGCCGAGGCGGGGGATCAGGGGCCGCTGCGCGGACGCACCGGTGCGGACGGAGAGGTTGTCCGGCGCTTCGGCAGAGCGCCGCCGTCCGGGGAAGCGCTCCAGGTCGAAGGCATCGCGCCCCATGCTCAGGGTGACCAGATAGTCGATGGTGCCGGTCTGCAGCAGAGGCTCGAGCACGCGTTCCACCAGCCCCTCGTCGAAGTCCACGAAACGCACGGGGAAGAGCAGGCTCTGGATCTCCGCGCGCCGCTTGCCCACGCCGATGACCCGGCCGTCGAGGGCCAGCGCAGCGACCCCCGAGGGATTGCTCTGATCGATGTGGCGATCCAGGCCGAAGGGATCGAAACCGGTCAGCAGGATGCGCAGGGGTGTCCCCGCGGAGAAGGTCGTGTCGAGCGCGCCGCGGGAGGCCAGCTCGAACCGGGTCACGGCATCCTTGCAGGTCGGTCGCGGCGGGCAGTCACGGGCCAGGGTCGCCAGGGCCGCGAGACGGCTCCAGTAGAGCGGGCGATCATCGAGCTCACCGCGCAGCTGGAGCCGTTCCCGCTCCCGGCGCCACAGATCGCTGCCGACGGCCGTGGCAGCACCCGGAAAGTCGGGGATGGCCTGCGCCAGGGCGCGGGACGTGGCGGCCGTGGGCGCTGTCAGCGCAGGCATCGCGGCCACGGCGGCGGGGGCCCGCGCCTCCTCGGGGGTCAGGGCCGGTGCGAGCACGTCGGGCGCTGCGTTGCCCGCCGCACAGCCGCCCAGCACCGCTCCTGCGAGGACCGCGAGGGCCGCAAGACAGCTCGGGGTGCGGTCCGTTCCCTTCATGATCTGCCTCCGGGCGTGGATGAAGGCCCATGGTGCCGCAAGGGCTGTGCTCCAGTCCGCATTGCGACCCGGGCCTGCCGGCGTAAGATCCGGTCATGAGGCGCGGGTGCTGGAGCGCGCTGCGCGTGCCGTCGATCCTGCGCGGCCACGAGGAACGGGAGCGCATCTGCGGTGCAGCAGCTCATCGAGGCGATCCGCGAGGATGCGCGGGAAACCGCGGCCTACACCGGCAGGAGCGAGATCGATCCGCGCGTGCTCGCGGCGATCACGCGCGTTCCGCGGGACCGCTTCGTGCCGTCGGCCGAGGCCGACCGGGCCCTGCTCGACCGTCCCCTGCCGATCGGCTTCGGCCAGACGATCTCGCAACCCTTCATCGTCGCCCTGATGACCGATCTCCTGGCGCTGCAGGCCGGTGATCGTGTACTCGAGGTGGGGACCGGTTCCGGCTATCAGGCCGCCGTGCTCGCGGAACTCGGGGTCAGGGTCCGGAGCCTGGAGATCATTCCCGAGCTGGCGTCCCGGGCGGAGGCGCTCCTCGCTGAGCTGGGCTATGCACAGGTCGAGGTGCGCGTCGGCGACGGCTGGTTCGGCTGGCCCGACGCGGGACCCTTCGATGGCATCATCGTCACGGCGGTCGCGACGGACGTCTCGCCACACCTGCTTGCGCAGCTGGCACCCGACGGCCGCATGGTCCTGCCGCTGGGTGCGCCGGGTGGCTTTCAGGAACTGCTGTTGATCACCCGCGAGCCCGACGGGCAGCTGTCCCGGCGCAGCGTGCTGCCGGTGCAGTTCGTGCCGCTCACCGGGGCACACTGACGGGCGTGCGCGTCGCCGGGCGCCGTGGCTGCCCGGGTGCAAGAGGAGTCGAACAGCGTTGACCCCGCTAGAAGAACAGGAACGGGTCGAGGCCCTGCATCGCTACGCGGTGCTCAATACGCCCGAGAACCGTGCCTTCGATCGCATCGTGCGCATGGCGGCCCTGTCGACGGGGGCGCAGGCGGCGGTCATGGCGCTCTCCGATGCGGACCGGATCTGGTTCAAGGCGCGTCATGCCTTCGACCACGAGGAACTGGACCGCGGCTCGCTGCTCTGTGACACGGCGTTGTCGAAGGCGCCCGTGGACGTCGTCCTCGATGCCGCGACGGAACCGCCCCTCGCCGCGCACCCGCTGGTCGCCGGGGAGGGCTTTCGCTTCTACGCGGCAGCGCCGCTGGTGACCTTCGACGGCTACCGCATCGGCAGCCTCTGCGTGCTCGATCGCCGCAAGCGCGCCTTTCCCGTGGCGGCGCGCCAGTCTCTCGTCGACTTCGCCGCGCTGCTCATGGAGCTGCTGGAACTGCGCCTGTCCACGGTCACCGTGGTCAAGGGCCTGACCCAGGCCCTCGAGCAGTACGAATCCGGAGGGGGGCGGGAGGAGCTGTTCACGATCTGCGCCTGGACGAAGCGCATCAAGATCGCGGATCAGTGGCTGTCCTTCGAGGAATTCCTCGAGACGCGCTTCGATGCCATCGTCAGCCACGGCATCCATCCGGACATCGCCGACTCCATGCGCGAGGACTTCTGATGGAGGCCTATCTCGACGTCGGTGAGAGGCTCTTCGTGCAGCTCATCGACTGGAAGGTCCACATCCAGGCAAGCATGGTGCTCGCCGTCGTGGTGATCGCCTTCGTCCTGTCGCGGATGCTGCTGTCCCGGTTGCGCGAGATCGACAGCGAGGACGCGCGACGGTTGCGGCGCATTCGCGTGATCGTGGGATCCCTGCGTCCGCTCGTGTTCCCGATGCTCAATGTCCTGTTCATGGGCGCTGCGATCGAAGTCGCGCGCAGCTACCCAGGACACGACGGACTGCTCCGTGCGGCGGGGGGGCTGGCGGGCGCGCAGCTCCTCTACCGGATCGACCGACGCTTCGTGCAGTCCGCGCTGCCCTCGCTGATCCTGCGCTGGATCGGCATGCCCATGGTCGTGCTGCTGGCCGTGGGGTTCCTCGACGAGGTGACGGCCTATCTCGACGGCATGGCCCTCGACGTCGGCAACCTGCATCTGTCCGTGCTCCTGATCGTGCGGACGCTGATCTTCGGGTCCCTGCTCTTCTGGCTCGGACGGGCCTCGCAGCGTGCCGGATCCCAGGCGATCCGGCGGCAGCACAACCTGGACGCGGACAGCAAGGAGCTCTTCGCCAAGCTCTTCGAGATCGCGCTCTTCGTCGTCATCTTCCTGCTGCTCCTCAACGTCGTGGGCATCAATCTGACGACGCTCGCGGTCTTCGGCGGCGCGCTCGGCGTCGGCCTGGGCTTCGGTCTGCAGCAGATCGCGTCGAACTTCATTTCCGGGATCATTATCCTGCTCGACCGCTCCCTGCGCATCGACGACTACATCCAGTTCGAGGACGGGCCGCTGGGGCGGCTGTCGGAACTGAACATGCGCTACAGCGTCATCGAGACCTTCGACGGCAAGGAGGTGATGGTCCCGAACGAGCGCTTCATCACCGACACCTTCATCAACTGGACGCACACCAATCCGAAGCAGCGCTATCCGATCACCTTCCAGGTGGCCTACGACACGGATCTCGATCTGCTGTTCCCGCTCCTGCGGGAGGTGGTGGGGAGCCACCCCCGCGTGCTGTCGGGACCGGACGTGCCCCTGGAGGAGCGGCCGGACGCGGAGATCGCCGGGTTCGGTGATTCCGGCATCGACATCCTCGTCGAGTTCTGGATGGAGGGCATCGACGACGGCCGCAACCGGGTGGGGGCGGATCTGCTCCACATGATTCTCGATGCCCTGCGCGAGCACGACATCTCGATTCCCTTTCCGCAGCGCGAGGTGCGCATGCTGGGCGGCGGTACGGCCCTCGCGACAGGCGGAAGCGGGACATGAACGCCGGCTTTCTCGCACGGTTGCTCGCGGCGCTCGGCTTCGGCGTGCTCGTGCCCGGGCTGCTCGGTCTGCTCGCGGTCGTGTCCGTCCAGTTCGTCTATCTGCTCGCGGCAGCGGGGCTCGCGGCCTTCCTGTTCTCCTACCCGGGGCTGTGCCTGCGCCTGCTCGGGCCGTCTCCGGATCCGGACTCGCGCCTGCCGCTGGTGATCGCCATGGCCGGCGCCTCCGCCGGGATCTGCTTCGCCGGCCTGGGCGCCTTCGCCCTGGCGGCGAATGCCGTCGATCCGTCCTTCCTCGAGAACGTCTGGCGGCCGGTGTTTCCCTTTCTCCCGGCGGTGGCCGGTTTCGTCGGGCTCGGGCGAACGCTCTATCGGCAGCTCATGCGCTGGGCGGCGGAGGATGCCTGAGGCGAGCCGTGGGTGGCCGGCCCGACCGAGCGTGCCGTGACCTCGATCCTCGAAGCGCTGGTCCCCGTGCTCGTGCTCATCGCCCTGGGCTGGGGCCTGCGCCGCAGTCACTTCATCGACGACGCGGTCTGGTCGGGGATCGAGAAACTCACCTACTTCGTGCTCCTCCCGGCGCTGCTCGTGGCCACCCTGGGTGAGCGATCGCTGGACGGCATGGCCTGGCCCGCCTGGTTCACGGTGGTGACGGGGACGCTCCTGGTCGCCATCGCGGCGCTCTTCGCATTGCCGCTGCGCTCGGGGCGCGGGCCGGCCTCGAGGGACGCGGAGGTGGGCCCGGCCTTCACGTCCGTCTTCCAGGGCGGCGTGCGCTTCAACACCTACATCGCGCTGTCCCTGGTGCAGGCCTTCTACGGGGCGCGCGGCCTCGCGGTGGGCTCCATGGCGGCGGGCCTGATGATCCTGCTGGTGAATCTCGCCTGCATCGCGGTGTTCGCGCGCTACGGGCGTGCGCGCATCGCGGGCACGGGCCCCTTCCTGCGCGCCGTGTTCGCGAACCCGCTGATCCTGGCCTGTCTTCTCGGCTGGGCGCTCAGCCTTTCCGGGGTGGGCCTGCCCGGGGTGTCCGGAGAGGTGCTCGCCGTCGTCGGCCGCGCGGCCCTGCCCCTGGGCCTGCTCGCCGTGGGCGCGGCCCTGCGTCCGGAGGCGATCCGGGGGCATCTGCCGCCGGCCGCCTGGGCGTCGCTGGTGCAGTTCGGGGTCAAGCCGGTCGTCGCCGTCCTGCTCGTCGGCCTGGTCGGCCTGAGGGGCATGGAGGCAGGTGTGCTGCTGCTCATGTTCTGCGTGCCGACGGCGTCCTCCGCCTACATCCTCGCGCGCCAGCTCGGCGGGGACGCGGAATCCATGGCGTCGATCATCACGGTGCAGACGCTGCTCGCCTTCGCCCTGATGCCGGTGGCGCTGCTCGTGGCCGAGCGTCTCTAGGCGAGCGTTTCCCTGCGCGGTGTCACTGCAGCGGTCCCCGAGCAGGGTCTGCCGAGGGCGCTCATGGGGTCTGCTCGGGCCCCTTCACGCCGCTGTTCGCCAGGAACTCCTCCGTGGAATTCGTGCGCGGGTAGGGGGTGTCCGGCACCGGCACCTCGAGGAAGGCGCAGAGGGGCGACCAGCCCTGGGCCGCCTCGAAGACGAGCAGACGGTCCGCCGGGGCCTCGCGCAGCACGGTCTCGACATGCTTTTCATAGCAGCCGATGACGTGGGCGCGATCCTCCATGCGTCCGCCGAAGACCCCGTCCCAGATGACGGTCATGGCCCACTGGCCGAAGGCGCGGCGCTGTGGATCTGCCGCGTCGGCGGCGGCGCGGCTCGAGGGGTAGATGGTGTTCATGACGCTCTCGTACCAGCGCTCGGGATCGCGCGTGGACAGGATCACCTTCGCGCCGGGAAAGCGGGCGAGCTGTTCCCGCCAGAGGTTGCAGGACGGCCAGTCCACGCTGGCCCGATAGCCCTGGAAGAGTGCGTCCCAGTCGATGGGCTCGCCGCGATGGGCCGCCGCCCAGAGCGGGATGTGTTCCGGGTGCTCGAACACCTCGATCATGTGGTAGCACTTGCGGAAGCCGAGCTGTTCCAGCGCGACCTTCAGCGACAGGGTGCCGGTGCGGCCGAAGCCGGCACCGATGACGTCCAGGGCCATGAGCCTCTCCCTCTGGCGATCGTCTCCCGAACAGTCAACCAGAAGGCGGGACCGGCGCCCAGCGTCGCGGTGGTCGAGTTGAGCGGGGTTCGGAGCCCCGGTATCGTCGCCGGTCGTCCCTGGGGAGGGAGCACGCCGATGGATTTCCACTTCGCCAATGCCTTCGAACTGATCGCCGACACGGTTCCGGACGCCCCGGCGCTCGTCAGCGCCGATGCAACGCGCAGCTGGCGCGCCTT
>JAZBPI010000056.1:0-9041 GCA_036351555.1 Pseudomonadales bacterium | reverse complement strand
GGGATCGGCGCAGACGCCGAAGTTGATGCCGAAGAGTCCGAACTTCACGCGGCGCCCTCCCGGAGAGCAGACGGCGACACCGGGCCGCTGTCGATGCGCTCGACGCTAACAGATGGCTCTGGAGGCCGCCACGCGGCGACCGGTGCGCTGGCGCGAAATGCAGGGACCGGGGGTGGCGCTCAGGCGGGCAACGCGCGCGAGGCAGGGCGGGCCGGCTGGGCGCTTCGGGGCGAGATGCGGACCCGTTCACCGGGACGCAGCACGCGGCCACGACCTTCGCCGAGGTGCAGGCTCGCCAGCGCCTCGAAGGCCTTCAGGCCACCCTGCTGTTCGAGCAGCGCGCGTCCGAGGAGTCCCTTCAGGGGGCCCGTCGTGGTCCCGGTGGCCAGGACCAGGCGGGCGTCGAGCCGCCGCGCGAGACTGATCCCCTCCTCCATGTCCATCGCCAGAGCCACGCCGAGATGGCGGACGCGGACCTGCTGCACGGGCAGGATGAGCACGTCGACGGGCGAGGTGAGCAGAGGATGCTGTTCCGGCGCGCGGTGCGGTTCGAGATAGGCGCGCACCCCGTCGACGAGCGACTCGAAGAGGATGCCGATGCTGTGGCTGCCGTAGGGTAGACGCGGGCGGAGCGCTGTGAGCGCGATCTCGTCCTCGAGGACGACCCGCATGCCGGGCGCGAGGGCGATGGTACTGCGAAAGCCGAGCCGGCGGGCGAGACGGATCGCCGCCGGGGCGCCGATGACGCGCAGACCACGATCCAGGGCGGTGAGGGTCCGCAGATGCGCATGGTCGGCGCGGGGCGAGGTGAGCACGACGATCTCGTCGGAGGCGATGTCTCGCGGGCGCAGCGCGACCGGCGCGCCGTGCGTGCGGCGCAGCCAGAGGCCCCCCGGCCCGACCTCCAGGTCGTCGACCAGCCAGGGATCGACGAGGAGGCGTTGCCGCCCGCAGGCGATGCGCCAGCTCTGATGGTCGTCGATTCGCGAGATCAGCAAGGAGGGCAGCTCCCGAACCCGTCGCAGGCGCGGTTCATGAAGCCGCCTAGTGTCGGCCGAGTGCGCAGCCATTGCACGCCTCGGGGAGGCTGTCGCGACGCTGCCGGGTGGCGCGAGACGAAGCGGCCGCACCGGCAGATCCGCAGCGGACGCCTGGGCACCGGCGCGTCGGGACGGCCGGGGCAGCGAGGCTCAGCGGCCGGGCGGTCCCCCGCTTCCGGGAGGCGTCCCGGCCTCCGCTGCAGCGCAGGGCGCGCCGTTCGGGCCCTGCAGCGCCGCGGGCAGGCACAGGGGGCGTTCCCGGTCGTAGTCGAAGAGGGTGATGTCCGTGAATACGGCATCGGTGAGCCCGGTGAGGGGCGCCTGCTCCTGGGTCTGCTGCGTGAGCGCCTGGAAGCGCTGCTGCAGGGCCAGGGACGTGGCCGGCACGAAACTCGAACCGGCCTGGAGCCGGGCCCCGAGCGCGGCCGCCGCATCCTCCGGGAAGGGCCGCTCGAAGAGCGCCGACAGCCCGGTCTGGATCAGGGTTTCCTGGATCGCGTCCTGCTGGCTCCCCGACAGGGTCGCGAGGCTCGCCGCCGTGGAGCCGTCGATGAAGGCCCGTCCACCGCCGAGGGCGAGGAACTGTTCGCGACCGTCGACGAGGAAGCCGTTGTCGCTGCCCCCGAACTCGGCCACGCCCAGGGTCACCACCGAGATCAGGCCGTCCGCGGAGAAATCCGGCGTCTGCTTCGCGAAGGACCCCACGCGCAGGATGGCCGCACCCGGCGCCTCGTCGAGCAACTGGAGGCGGATGTCGCCGCTCGGCGCCGCCACCTCGAAGAGGGCCATGCCGTCGCGGGCGACCAGATCGACGTTGCCGTCGAGGGTCCGGATCCTGCTGTCCTCCGCCTGCAGGATGCGCCCGTCCGTGGCGAACAGCCCGATGTCCCCCTCCGCCGCCAGCACGTCGCCCTGCAGACGGATGTCGCCAGCCACCACGGCCCGGATGCCGTCTCCGGCGACGTCCACTGCACCGAGTTCGAGTGTCTGCGCAGAGCGGATGACCAGGGCGCCGAGGCCGCTCGTGTCCCCGAGGATGGCGAGCGCTCCGGTGCCGGCGCGCAGCTCGAGATCGGGCGTCGCGTCGCCCTCGAGGCGTCCCTCGATGCGCAGATCGGCGCCCGTGAGCGCAGGATCGCCGGCGTCCGTGAGATCGACCAGTGCATCGGCCGCGACCCTCAGATCGCCGAGGAGGACGGCCTCGCTCGGCGTCACCAGGCGCCCGGCCAGGCGCGTGGCCCCGGCGCGACCGTCCAGGCCGCCTTCGAAGCGGTAGACATCCTCGGACGCATCGCCCAGCTCGAGCCCCCCGCTGTTGCCGAGCACGACCGGCGCCGACACGGTCAGGTCCTCGTCGAAGCGCAGCAGTGCGGGGCCGGCGTCCGCCGTGTCCAGGGACTCGAGTCGCGCGTCCCCCTCGACCCGGAGGCTTCCGATCGCACCCACGTCGAGACGCTCTGCCTCGAGACCCGCAAGGATCCGCGCGTCCCCGGCGCCCGCCAGGGCCAGGGCGGCCACCCCCTCCACGGCGTCGATGCGCAGATCGCCACCGGTTCCGGCATCGAGAACGACGTCGAACCCTGCACCGTCGAGGCCGCCGAGGACCAGGGCAGCGCCGACGGGCGCCTGGGCGCTGGCCGTGCGGATCGTCGAGGCGCCGCCGAGCACGAGGTCCCCGAGCGTGAGCGGCGCGCCGAGGGTCTCGAGGCGCCCGTTCAGGATGCTGTCGGATGCCGTGGCCTCGAGGCCGCCGGCGAAGCGCTGCAGGTCGCCGTCGTCGCCGAAGCGGATTCCGCCCGTGGACGCGAGGCGCGTGGCGCCGGAGATCGAGACAGCGCCGTCGAAGGCCAGCGACGCCGGAGAGGCGGCGGCCGTCAGACTCGCCGCCCCGAGCGGTCCCGCGAAGCGCAGCGCGGCGGCCTCCGTGAGCGTCAGGTCGCCCAGCCCCTGGGCAGCGGCGGCGAAATCGATGCGTCCGTCGACCGTGTCCAGGGCGAGATCGAAGCCCGCGCCGTCCAAGGCGTCGAGGAAGACGATGTCACCGCCTGCGGTCCCGAGCGCCACCGATGCCCCGAGCGCCACGGGTGCGAGATAGCGTTGCCCGTCGCGGGTCACCACGTCGCCTGCGAGGCGCGCGCTGCCGTCCACTTCAAGGGCCGCGAGGCCCGTCGCGGTGCCCCCGAGATCCAGGGCACCGTCCACGAAGAGGGCCGGTGCGCCGAGGCCGGTGACCGGCCCCTGGAAGGCCAGGGAGGCACCGGACAGACGCCGGACCGGACCGCGCAGCAGCGTGGCGCCACCGTAGCGCTGGGCGCCGGCCGTGGTGACGTCCCCGGAGAGGTCTGCATCGCCGTCGACATCGAGACGCGACAGATCCGTGGCCGCGGCGCCGAGCACCAGGGAGTCGGAGACGAGCAGGGATTCCGACCCGGTCGCGCCAGCGACGCCCCCTTCCAGGCGGACCTCGGGCGCCGACAGCAGTCGCGCCCCGCCGCGCAGCGTGGTCGCGCCGACGAAACGCTGGACGCCGGTCGAGGACAGGTTGGCGGCAAGGTCACTGGCGCCCGTGACCGTGATCGTGGAGAGCCCCGACGCGGCACCATCGAGATCGAGGTCGCCGTCCACGAGCAGGGCCCCGCCGGAACCGGTGAGCCCCGGGAGGTTGATGCGGGTGCCACGCAGCGTGCGCGCGCCACCGGTCAGGGTGACGGGCGCCAGGTAGCGCTGCGCCCCGCTCGTCTCCACGTCGCCGCCGAGCAGGCTCGGTCCTGCGACCGTCAGGGACGCGAGGCCACTGGCAACTCCCCCGAGCGTGAAGGGGCCGCCGACCGTGAGGGCGGTGGCGCCCGCGCCGACCAGGGTGCCCTCGAAGACAAGGTCACTGCCCGTGAGGACGCGGCTCCCCCCACCGAGGGAGACCGCACCGCCATAGCGCTGACTGCCGAGGGTCGTCACATCGCCGGCGAGCACCGCGGCGCCGGCGACGTCGAGGAAGGCCAGCCCCGATCCGTCGCCGGCGAGCGCGAGACTGCCGGAGATGCCGAGGCCGTCGCCGCTGCCCACGAGCTCGCCCATGCTCACCTGGGCACCCTGGAGGATCCGATCCCCTCCGGTGAGGGTGACGACACCGGCATAGGCCTGGGAGTCCGTGGTGGTGACGTCGGCACCGAGGGTCGCGTCTCCCGTCACCGTCAGGCGACCGAGGCCGGACGCGGCCGCGCGAAGATCGAGCGCACCCAGCACCTCGAGGTCGAGGCCGGCGCCGCGGAGCGGGCCGAGCTCGACGCGACTCCCACTCAAGACCCGGGCTCCGTTCGTGAGCTGCAGTTCGCCGTCGTAGCGCTGCACCCCCGTGGTCGCGACGTCCGCTCCGAGCAGCGTCGCGCCGGTGACCTGGAGCGTCGAGAGGCCGGTGATCGGTGCACCCACGCCCAGATCACCGACCACGGACAGGCCGGCACCGGCACCCTGCACGCCGCCGGCGAAATCGATGCGATTGCCCGAGAACACCCGGGCGCCGTCGATGGGATCGACGCGCCCGGACCACAGCTGGTCCCCGACCGTGGTGACGTCACCGCCGACCGTGGCCGGTCCGGTCACCGCCAGGCGAGCGAGTTCGTCGAGCGGCCCGGCAGAGGTGAGTCCGCCGTTCACCGTGAGTCCGAAGCCTGCGCCGGCGACCTCCTCGACGAAGACCCGCTGGGCCGTGAGCGTGCGCGCGCCACCGGCAAGGTCCAGACGCGCGCCGTAGCGCTGCACCCCGGAACTGGTCACGCCCGCGGCCAGCGTCGTCGGACCGGTCACCTCGAGGGACCCGAGGCCCGTGCCCGCCGCCGTGAGCAGCAGTTCCCCATCGATGAGGAGCGGCGCACCGCCGCCGACGATCCCCGGCAGCGTCACGCGATCGGCACGCAGCACGGCAGGTCCGCCGAGCAGGGTCAGCGGCGTCGCGAACTGCAGATCCTCTCCGGTTTCCAGGACCCCGGCGAAGGCCGTCGTCCCCGCCACGTCGAGCCGCTGCAGGCCGAGCGCAGTACCATCCAGCAGCAGATCGCCGGCGATGGTCAGCGCCTGTCCGCCGCCGTCGACGTCCGCCAGACTCACGCTGCCCGCCTCGAGCCGCCGAGCACCGCCGGAGAGCACCGCGAGCCCTTCGTAGGTCTGCGCCGCAGCGGTGCTCACGTCCGCACCGAGATCGACGTCACCGGTGACCCGCAGCGTCTCGAGCTGCGTGACCGGTGCGTTCAGATCGACCGCGCCGTCGAAGATCGCGCGCACACCGGCGCCGATCCCGGTCACGGCGGCGTCGAAACGAAGGAGCGAACCCGCCAGGCGCCGCTCCGCTCCGCGCAGGGCCACGCTGCCCGTGTAGCGCTGCGCCCCGCTCGTCTCGACGTCGCCGCCGAGATCCGCAGCGCCGGTCAGGCTCAGGGCCCCCAGCTGGGTCACATCGCCCGAGAGGAAGAGATCGCCGATCAGCGTCAGGGCCTCGGCGCCCGTGTCACCACGGACGGCGGCGAGGTTCAGCGTCGTCCCCTCCAGGCGTCGCGCCGCGCCCACGATGTCCGTGGATCCCAGATAGCTCTGGGCACCGGACGTGGTCACGTCGGCACCGAGTCGGCTGGGTCCGGACACGGTCAGGGCGCTGACGTCGGAGAGCGCTGCGCGCAGATCGAGACCGCCGGCGATGGTGAGACCGTTGCCGTTTCCGTCCACCCCGGCGAGACGGACACTGCTGCCTTCCAGGCGCCGGTCTCCGCCCGCGAGGGTCGCCAGGGTCTGGTAGTCCTGCGCGCCCTCGGTGACGACGTCCGCACCCAGCAGCGCCGTGCCGGACACGGTCAGGGCGTCGAGTAGAGAGACGCCGGCCGCGAGATCGAGCGCCCCGTCGATGGTCAATGCCTGGGAGCCATCGCCGCTCAGCGCCCCCTCGATGCGGACCTCGTTCGCGGTCATCGTCAGCGCCGGTGACGCGATCGCCACGCTGTCGCGGAAGCGCACGGCACCGGCCACGGACAGATCCCCGGCCAGGGTCGTGGCGCCGAGGACGTCGAGGCTGGACAGCGGCGTGTTCGGGCCCACCGCACCCAGACGCACCCCGCCTGCCCCGCCGTCGAGGACGAGATCGGCAGCACCGTCGAGCGTGCTCCCACCAAGATCGATGCCGCCGCCCCCGGCGGCGCCATCGAGGCGCGCGGCACCGGCCAGCTGGATCTCTCCTGCGCCGGAGAGTTCGATTCCGGCGGCCCCCTGGGTGCGCAGATCGCCACCCAGCTCCGTCCGCGCCGCGGACTGGATGCTCAAGGATTCGATCGCCTGGGCCTGACCGACCGTACCGAGACGGATCGCGCCGCTGCCCGCCGAGATCTGCAGCGCGAAGGGGCCGTCGAGCGCAGCGGTCTGCAGGGCGCCGCCGGCGGTCGTGAGGCTGAGGTCGCTCGCCAGCAGCGCATCGGTATCGATGAACAGATCGCCGCCGGCGGTCGAGAGATCCGCGCCGAGGGCGAGCGCCCCCCCGGCGTCGAGGCGCAGCGCATCCGAGACGCTGATCGGAGCACGGACGTCGAGCAGCCCCAGGGCGTCGAGGACGGCGCCGCCGCCGGTGACGTCGAGCGCGGCGAGAATCTCGATCTGCTGGGCGCGCAGGTCTGCACCCGTTGCACCCACGAGGTCCACGGCGGCGTTCTGGCGCAGGGTGCCGCTGACCCCCGTGATGCTCAGCCCGCTGGCCGAAAGCAGATCCAGGTCGACGTTCGTCGCCGAACCCAGGGTGAGGACGCCGAGCCGTTCCACGCTGCCCGCCGCGGTCCCGAGGACGATGTCGCCCGTCCCCGCATCCAGGGACAGATCGAAGGCCCCGTCGAGGAAACCGTCGAGGCGCAGATCCCCGCCGCCCACGCCGCTGTCGAGGGCGCTGGCGGCGGTCAGCTGCAGCGCCCCGACGCGCAGCGCAGCGCCCTGGGTGCGCAGGGTGCCGCCGAGGAAGGTCTGGGCCGAACGCGCATCCAGGCCCCCGTCGAAGGCGAGCAGATCGCCACCGTCACCGAGTCGCAGGACGCCCGTGAGCAGCGTCGTCACGGGGTCGGCGAAGGCCGTCGACGCGCCCGTGAAGGCCAGTTCGTAGGGCCGCGCGTAGGTGACGAGCCCCAGCGCGTCGACGTCGTCGACGAAGCGTACGGCGCCCGTGGCGGACGCGGCATCCTCCTGGACGCGCAGGGTTCCGAGTCCGGAAACCGCGCCCGCAACGAGCGCGGACCCGGCGCCGGACACGAGCTGCAGGTCGAACCCGTTGCCCGTGATCGCCCCGAGGCTCAGGTCGCCCCCGCCCGTCGAGAGACGGACGCCATCGGCAAGACGCAGGGGCGCCAGCACCTCGAGGTTCGCCCCGTTGCTGGACAGGTCGCTGCCCAGATCGACGCCCCCACTCGCCTCCAGGCGCAGCAGGCCGTTCGCGCTCAGCGGTGACGCCGCCGCGAGTTCGAGGGCGCCTGCAGTGGCGTCGACGAGCAGATCCCCGCCGGAGTCGAGGGGCGCGGTGAAGCGCACGCTGGCGCCGCGCAGATCGACACCGCCGGCACCGATGCTGACCGCGCCGTCGATCGCCACGGCGCCGGTGCTGGCGACACCGAGCGTCTGCGCAGCGAGGCCGTCCTCGATCACGAGGTCCCCGGCGGCCAGGACCTCGAGGGCCCCGAGGGGGGACAGGCCGCCCACAGGATCCGCGAAGCGCAGGGTGCCCAGACCCGTCTCGATGGACAGATCGAAGGCGCCATCCAGCGTACCGAGGAAGGAGATCGGGGCGTCGCTCGTCGTCAGCCCGAGCGCAGCCTCGAGGGTCACCGGGCCCGAGAACAGCTGGGCGCCCGCCGTCGTGATGTCCGCGCCGAGTGCGGCTGCGCCATCGACGCTGAGCGACGCGAGGGGCGTGATCGCGCCGGTCGCCTGCTCCAGGCGCACGGCGCCGAGGCCTGCGTCGAGGGACAGATCGAAGGCGCCATCGAGCGTGCCGAGGAAGGAGATCGGGGCGTCGCTCGTCGTCAGCCCGAGCGCGGCCTCCAGGGTCACCGGGCCCGAGAACAGCTGGGCGCCCACGGTCGTGATGTCCGCGCCGAGCAGGGCGGCGCCGTTCAGGGTCAGCGCGCCACCCGTCAGCGTCGCCCGGAGTGCCGCGCCGGCCGAGGACCCGTTGAGATCGATGAGCACGGTGCCGCTGCCCACGTCGACCGGCGCGTCGAGGAACAGCGCTCCGGACCCGGTCCCGGGGCCACCGGGATCGTTGGCCGAGAGCGTCAGGTCGCCGTCGCGGAGCAGGATCGTCTCGTTGACGCGGATGTCGTTGCCCGCCTGAAGGGTCAGACCGCCCCCGGGCGTGACCGCCCCGCTCGCGTCCAGGGCCGCATCCACGGTGAGATCGTTGGTCGCCTGCAGGGTCACGGTGGTGCCCGTGTCGAGGATCGTGAGGATCGCGGCCGGATCGATCTCGGAGGTCGGCACCGGGCCTTCGGCGAAGCCGTAGCGGAAGGGATCGCCGTCGGTGTCCTCCGGGTCACCATTCAGGCCACTGTTCGACCCACCCGCGACGACCCGCAGGTTCTCAGGATCGAGGAGCAGTGCTCCCGCCGCGCCGGCGGGTGACGACAGATCGACAGCGCCCGCGAAGCGCAGCGCGCCGCGACCGGACACCTCGGCGAAGCCCCCGTCGCCGCTGCCCGCGCCCCGGGCGCTCAGCGTGCCCGCATAGTCCGTCGTGCCCTCGCTCCAGACGACCACGTTTCCGCCCGGTCCCGCGACCGTCGCGTCGGCCACCAGTCTGGTATCGGCGTCGACGACCGTGGCGCGCGCGGCAGGCACGGCGGGATCACCGCGCAGACCGCCGCCGATGCGGATCCGTCCGCCGCCCTGCGTACCGGAGACGTCGATGGTCGCGCCGTCGGTGGCGACCCGGTCCCCGAACAGGTCGACGCGACCGCCGGTACCGTCCGCTGCGGTCGCCTCGATCTC
>JAZBPI010000055.1:0-4656 GCA_036351555.1 Pseudomonadales bacterium | reverse complement strand
CGGGGAACTGCTCGCCGCGACGGCCCTGCTCGCCAACACGGTGAAGGTGAAGGGCACCCTGACCGTGCAGGCCTCGGGAGACGGTCCGGTGCGTGTGCTCATGGCCGAGTGCCGGGATCGCGCGTCGCTGCGCGGCATTGCCCGCTTCGACGACGAGATCGACGCGCCCCTGCCCCCGCCCGGGGTCTCCATGGGCACGGAACTGCTGGGCCGCGGCATCCTCACCATCACCATCCGCCCGGACGGTGGCGAGCCCTACCAGGGGATCGTGCCCCTCTCCGGCACCACCATCGCCGAGGTCGTCGAGGGCTACTTCGAGCGCAGCGAACAGATTCCCACACGCCTGTGGCTCTCCGCCGAGGACACCCAGGCCGCAGGCCTGCTGATCCAGGCCCTGCCGGCGGAGATGGCCCAGGCCGAGCGCAGCGAGCGCCAGCGCCGCGAGGACTTCACCCGCGTCACCCTGCTCGCGGACACCCTGCGCGCCGGCGAACTGCGGGGGGTCGACAACGAGACCCTGCTCACGCGCCTGTTCAACGAGGAACGGGTGCTGCTCCAGCCGCCGGATCCCCTGGCGTTCCGCTGCACCTGCTCGGAGGAGCGCTCCCGGGAGGCGCTTCGCGCCATGCCGCGGGCGGAACTGGAGGAAATTCTCGAGGCTGAAGGGGTGATCAGCATGGACTGCCAGTTCTGCCATGTGGTCTACGAGTTCGACGCGATCGACGTCGAGCTGGTGCACCGGGACGCGCCGGCACCGGAGGGCCCCACCCACTAGCGTCCTGTCCGCAGCCGGCCGGGCGATCCGACCAGTCAGGGCGCCGCAAGTCATTGATCCGGCGTTGCAGGACGGCGGATCCGAGCGACGGCTCAGGACGGGCGTTGTCCTGGCCGGAGCGCCCGGATCGCCCCTCGGATCGCCCAGGCATGGAGCTCCGGTTGCCCCGCCCGCCGGTCAGAAGCCTGCGGCCGCCGGCGCCGTGCGGGCCCCCGGTCGCACCCCCAGGGGGCCTCTGGCATACTCCGCGGCCTTTCGCACCATGGCTCTTTTCGCCCCGGGCCTCGAGGCGGCTCCCGCCGCGTCATGAGGTCGAGCACGGCCCCGCAGCACGCGGGCGTGCGGAGGCGGAACGCACACACCCGATCCCGCCGCGCGTCCGACCGGATCCGCCGCGATCGGTTCACGACGAGGTTCGATGATGGCACTGGACATCCAAGGCACCGCCAAGCCCACGGTCTTCGAGAATCTGGCGGAAGCCCAGCTCGCCGAGCTCGCCATCCTGCGCGGCGAAGGCGAATTCGCCGACAACGGCGCCCTCGTCGTCCGGACCGGCAAGCGTACGGGCCGCTCTCCGGCAGATCGCTTCATCGTCGACGATCCGGCGACCTCGGCGGACATCGACTGGGGCGCCATCAATCGCCCCATCGAGGGCGAGGTCTTCGATGCCCTCTGGGACCGGGTCAGCCGCTATCTCGGCGAGCGCGACAGCTTCGTGTCCACGCTGCACGTCGGCGCCGACCCGGATCACTACCTGCCCATCGAGGTCACCACGGAAACGGCCTGGCACAACCTCTTCGCCCGGCTGCTGTTCATCCGGCCCGAGGCCTTCAATCCCGCCGACAAGCCCGTGTGGCAGATCATGAATGCGCCGGGCTTCGTCTGTGACCCGGCCCGGGACGGAACGAACTCCGACGGCACGGTCATCATCAACTTCGCCCGCCGTCGCGTGCTGCTCGCCGGCATGCGCTACGCCGGTGAGATGAAGAAGTCGATGTTCGCCGTGCAGAACTTCCTGCTGCCGGCCGCCGACGTACTGCCCATGCACTGCGCCGCGAACGTCGGCGAGGACGGCGACGTCTGCCTGTTCTTCGGTCTGTCCGGTACCGGCAAGACGACGCTCTCCGCCGACCCGACGCGTCGCCTGATCGGCGACGACGAACACGGCTGGGGCGAGGGCACCGTGTTCAACATCGAGGGCGGCTGCTACGCCAAGTGCATCAATCTGACCCGCGAGAACGAGCCCGTCATCTGGGACGCGATCCGCTTCGGCAGCATCGTCGAGAACGTCATGATGGATCCGGACACGCGGATCCCCGACTACACGGACGCCACCCTCACGGAGAACTCGCGCGCATGCTATCCGCGCGAGCACATCGCGCTGCGCGTCGACGACAACCGCGCCGGCGAGCCGCGCGCCGTGATCTTCCTGACCTGCGACGTTTCCGGCGTCCTGCCGCCCGTGTCGATCCTCTCGAAGGAAGCGGCGGCCTATCACTTCCTCTCCGGCTACACCGCCGCCGTGGGGTCCACGGAGATCGGCTCCACGGAAGCCTATCGGGCGACCTTCTCCACCTGCTTCGGCGCACCCTTCTTTCCGCGGCCGGCCGGCGTCTACGCCGATCTGCTCATGAAACGCATCGAGGCCTTCGGCTCGAAGGTCTATCTCGTCAACACCGGCTGGACCGGCGGCGGCCATGGCGTCGGCAAGCGCTTCCCGATCCCCGTGACCCGGGCCGTGGTCGGCGCGATCCAGTCGGGCGCGCTCGCCGACGTGGAGACGAGCTTCATCGAGGGTCTGCAGCTGTCCATTCCCAGGGCCGTTCCGGGCGTCGATCCGGCGATCCTGGATCCGCGCAAGGCCTGGGCGGACAGCAGCGCCTACGATGCGGCCGCCCGCAGCCTGGCGCAGAAGTTCGTGAAGAACTTCGAGCGCTTCGCCGTGGATCCGTCGATCGTCGCCGCGGGCCCCCGCATCGACTGAGCCACCCCGGGGGCGGCGCCCGCCATCGCCTTCGACGGGGACCCGCGAACGGATACCCGTCTGCGGATACCCGCCGGGCACCGATGCTGCTAACCTCCCGCCGCGTCGATTCGACGACCAGCGCTGTGCCGCCGCACCACGCAAGGGTCCAGGGTCAAGGGAAGCTGAGCGTTGGCCATCGCGCAATCCACCCTGGCGGAAGCCCTTGCCGATCCCGCGCTGCATGGCGCCCTGGGGCATCTGCGTCGCGGCATCGAGAAGGAAAGTCTGCGGGTGGCGCCGGACGGCACCCTGGCCCGCACGCCCCATCCACGCGCCCTGGGCTCGCCCCTGACGCATCCGTCGATCACCACGGACTTCTCCGAAGCCCAGGTCGAACTCATCACCGGTGTCTCCGAAAGCATCGAGGCGTCCCTGGCGCAGCTCGAGGAGGTGCACGCCTGGGTCTATCGCGGCATCGGCGACGAGATTCTCTGGGCGGCGAGCATGCCCTGTGTGCTCCAGGGCGATGACAACATCCCCGTGGGCCGCTACGGCACCTCCAACGTGGGCATGGCGAAGACCGTGTACCGACGGGGGCTGGGCCATCGCTACGGTCGGCTGATGCAGACCATCTCGGGGATCCACTACAACTTTTCCGTCCCCGAGGCCTTCTGGACCTGGCTGGCGCAGCGCGAAGGCTGGCGCGGCGATCTCCAGGAGCTCGCGAGCGCGCGCTACTTCGACCTGATCCGCAACTTCCGCCGCCAGTCCTGGCTCCTGTTCTATCTCTTCGGTGCCTCCCCGGCGGTCTGCAGGTCCTTCCTCGCCGGTCGTGAGCACGGCCTGGTGCCCTTCGACGAGGGCACCCTGCATCTGCCCTGGGCAACGTCCCTGCGCATGGGCGGGCTCGGCTACCAGAGCGACGCCCAGGCCAATCTGAAGGTGTCCTACAACGGCCTGGCGTCCTATGCCCGCACCCTCGAGGGCGCGCTCACCCAGCCCTATCCCCCCTACGAGGCCATGGGCCTGGAACGCGACGGCGAGTTCATCCAGCTGTCGACGAGCCTCCTGCAGATCGAGAACGAGTTCTACGGCACCATCCGGCCCAAGCGCAGCATCCACCCCGGCGAGCGCCCGCTGCATGCCCTCGGCGAACGCGGCGTGGAGTACGTCGAGGTGCGCTGCATGGATCTCAATCCGTTCCTGCCGCTCGGCATCGACAGCGAGACGATCCGTTTCCTGGACGTCTTCCTGATCCACTGCCTGCTCGCCGAGAGCCCCCCCGATTTCCCGGAGGAGATCGAGGCGATGCAGCGCAATCGGACGCGCATCGTCGAGGAAGGTCGCCGACCGGGACTCGAGCTCGAGGACCAGCCGGGCGTGCTGCGGCCCCTGGATGGCTGGGCCTCGGAGATCCTCGACGGCTGCGCTCGGACCGCAGAAGCCATCGACGCGGCGCAGGGTGGGCACGCCGCGCGCGACAGCGTCGCCGTTCAGCGGGCGCGCATCGCCGATGCCGCCCTGACCCCGAGTGCGCAGATCCTCCAGGCGATGCGCGACGAGGGCGTGCCCTTCTTCCGGTTCGCCATGGATCGCAGCCTGGCCCATGCGGAACGCTTCCGCGGCCATGCGCTGGACGAGGCAACGGTCGCGCGGCTGCAGGCGCAGGTCGAGCACTCGCTGGCCGAGCAAGCACGGATCGAGGCCGAGGATCAGGTGGACTTCGCGACCTACCGGCTGGAGTACATCGAACAACCGCTGCTCCCCGTCACCACGAGCTGAATCCGTCGATCACGCACGATCCACGGGGCCCGCGCGAGCTTCGGGCTCCGGCCAGCCAGGCCCGAGGGCTCGCCGCCGGCAAGCAGAGGTGCCGTGATGAACTACCTCGCGCATCTCTTCCTGGCCGGCCCGG
>JAZBPI010000054.1:0-10638 GCA_036351555.1 Pseudomonadales bacterium | reverse complement strand
TAGGCCTCGCGGAATTCCCGGTACACCGAGAAGTCGAAGGCGCCGTCCACGTTGATCACGTAGGCGTTGTCGGTTTCGCGTGGGGCGACGGATACGCCCATGGTCGGTCCTCCTTGATCCTGCGGCCGCAGCCGCCTTTTCGGGCTACGAGGTCGGCTCGCTCCCCCGTGCCCGCTTCGTCGGTCGAACAACGCGTGCAGGAGCCTCCTGCGGCGCGCTGCGTCGATCCGGTCAGAACAGTTCCACCTCGCCTGCGCCCATGGATGCCTGCGAAACGGGTCGATGGTCCTTGGCGCGCGCTTCGCTGAGCATGTGCTGAAGTGCGTCGCGCAACTCGTCCGAGCGGCGGCCGTCGCCTTCCGGTGCCTCGAGGTGCTCGTGGGCGAACTGACCGAGGTTCGACAGGCGGGCGAGATTCTGGTGCATGGGTCCCAGGGCCTGGGTGACGATGTCCTCGAACTGCAGGTTCCGCACCGCGTCTCCGACGGCGGCATCGACCGCCGCCGCCTGCTCCGAGGCGACCACGATGCTCGCCTCGAGATGGGCGTTGGTCGCGGAGATCTGACCGATGAGGTGGTCCGCCTTGTCCTTGGCCTGGGCACTGCGATTCATGTCCTGGGAGGCCATCTGACCCACGGTGCCGCGGACGGTGCCGATGGCGCCCCGCGCGGCGTCGGCGGATTCACGGATCTGATCGTTGAGCGTGTTCGTGCGACGGGACAGCTCACGGACTTCCTCGGCCACCACGGCGAAGCCTCTGCCCGCCTCGCCGGCCCGTGCGGCCTCGATGGACGCATTCAGGGCCAGCAGATTGGTCTGGTCCGCGATCGTCTTGACGTCGGCGATGAGCGAGAAGATCCGATCGAGATGGGTGCCCATGTCGTCGATCTGGTGCACGGTCCGGACGCTCTGCTGGGACACGTCCGACAGGATTTCGACGAAGGATTCCATGACCTCGTGGACCTCATCCGCGAAGGCCTGGATGCCGCGCGATCCGTTTTCCTTGTCGCTCTGGTTGACGATCGCCGCTACGGTCTGGCGCTGCTCGTGGGCGGCGCTCTGCAGGCGCGCGAAGCTCGAGTGCAGGCCCGAGATGGCTTCGCTCAGCAGCGTGCGGACACGGTCGACCTCGCCACGCATGTGATCCGCCTCGGCCCGGACGTAGTCCGTGACCGCTTCCGTGATCGCTTCCACCTCGGCGCCCGCGTCGACGGTCGTCGCCACCTCGGGTTCCGGCGGGCTCGTGTCCGTGAGGATCCGCCAGGCGCCGGTGCCCCAGGCCAGCAGGGCCACGGCGGCGGCCGTGTTCGCCGCGACCGTGAAGGGGGTCGCCATGAGGACGAGCCAGGCGGATGCGGCGAGCGCGCCGGCGACCGCGGCGGCACGGTAGAACGCGTGAGGATCGCGCGAACTCATCGATGAAGGTCTCCCTGGCTTGCGACAGCTCGTACCCCGGCCGGCCGATCCATGGGGGCAAGGCCGCGCAGGGGTGGTGCGCTACAGGGGTGACATCGGCGTGGGCGGGACAAACTTGAGGGGGACGGCCGCGAGTCCCGGCGCGCTGCCGCCGGGCGTTCTCACGCCTCGGGGGTATTTCCCACGGGTGCATGGGGTGATGGCCCGATGCCGCCCCCGTGCCCCGATTCCATAATGAGCGAGTCCGGGACGAGTGCTACGGACAGATCAGGCCGGTCGGGGAGCCTCTCCCTCCCCCCGATCCTCCGCCCCGGCCGGCCTGGTCGATTCACCCGCCGATCCATGAATCGAGACCGCGTCGCGGGCGCTCACGGACGGCCGCTCCCGGACTCGGACCGACTCCCTTCCGCGTCGGCTTCCCGGGCATGCGCCACCATGCGCCGGACGTCCGCGAGAAGCCCGGGTGCATCGAAGACGATGCCGTCGCGGATGGTCCAGCGAACGCCCCCCACCCGCTCCACGCGACCGCTGTCCCGGTTCAGACGCATGTGCCCCGTGCCGTAGAGCACCTTGAAGTTCGCCACCGGATTCTCCCCCACGAGCACGATGTCCGCGCGCTTGCCCGGCACCAGGGATCCGATCTCGTCCGCCATGCCCAGCAGGGTCGCCCCGTTCAGGGTCGCGGCCTGGATCACCTCCAGTGGATGAAAGCCCGCCTCCTGGAGCAGCTCGAGCTCCCGGACGTAGGCGAAGCCGAAGAGCTTGAAGATGAAGCCCGCATCGGATCCCGTCGCGACGCGCCCTCCGGCATTCTTGTAGTCGTTCACGAAGGTCATCCAGCGCTCGAAGTTGCGCCGCCAGGCGACCTCGTCCGCCGTGGTCCAGTCGAAGTGATAGGAGCCGTGCAGGCGCGGATCGGGCATGAAGAAGCGCCGCAGGGCAGGCCAGGTGTAGGCGTCGTGCCACTCCACGTCGCGGGCGCGGGCCAGGTCCCGATTGGCCTCGTAGATGGTGAAGGTGGGCACCAGCGTGAGGTCCCGCGCGATCAGCTCGTCCCGCACGCTGTTCCAGCGCTCGGAACCCGGCGGCGCGGCCTGCAGCCAGAGGCGTCCGGCCTGGCCGAAGCGATCCTGCTCGTCGGCATAGTTATAGTCCGGCGGGTAGTCCTGAAGGGTGCGGTCCGTGAACAGGGCCTCCGGCAGCCCGTACCAGTGTTCGAGGCTCGTGAGGCCCATGCGTGCGCTGTCCAGGGCATTGATCTGGTAGACGGCGGTCTGGTCGTGGTGGTTGGCCGTGGGCATGCCGAGCCGTGCGCTTTCTGCATAGACGGCCTCGAGCGCTGCGCGCGTGCCGCCGCGGAGCTTGACTCCCTGAGCGCCGCGCTTGCGCACGGCCTGTACCCAGCGCGTCGCGCCCTCCGCATCGGTCACGGAGCTGCCCGGAAACATGCTGAAGGGCACGATGCGCGGCGCAGTGATCGCCCCGCGCGCGCTGCGCTCGGCGTGGGCCACGGTCCAGCCCAGGCCCATGGTCGAACCCACTTCCCGCACGGTCGTGATGCCGTGCGCGAGCCAGAGCTTGAAGACGTATTCCGCAGGCGTGAGCGGCCCGGCGAGCCCCTGGAAGGGCGTGCCGATGTGCACGTGGGCATCGATGAAGCCGGGCAGGGCGTACATGCCGGTGCCGTCGATGATCCGGTCCGCGGAGGCCGGTGGCGTGGCAGCCGGTGCGGAGATCGCATCGATGTGCCCCTCCCGGACGTGGATGTCCACGGGGCCCCGCGGGGGGGCGCCTTCGCCGTCCACGAGCATGACGTTGCGGATCACCAGGTGGCCGAAGGGCCCGCTCGCGTCATCGACGGCGCGGTCCGGTGCCGGCGCGGGCAGCGTGATTCCCGCCGCCCGAGCACGGGCGGCGCCCTCCTCACCCGGTTCCGGCGTTCCGCGGCCCGGCGTTCCGCGGTCCGGCGTTCCGCGGTCCGGCGTCCCGGGGTCCGGCGCGGTCTGAGCGAGCGGCGCGAGCAGCAGCGCGCAGACCAGCGCGACGAGGGGGAGGATGCGAGCCATGGAGGGCTTCCGCGCAGGACGATGTCCGACCCTTCTAGCGGAAGCGCCGGTCGAAAGCGACTCGGCTGCCGAAGCGCACGGGAGGATCAGCCGTTCTTGCCGAGGGGGTTCAGGCCCAGCTCTTCGAGCAGCGACCGTCGGCAGTGCTCGCAGATCCCATGGGTCTCGAGGGCGGCGCGCAGCGCGCCAGCAGGTGGCTGGCTCGACAGCTGAACCCAGGGCCCCTCGGCACCGACGCGGACACGTCCGCACCAGGCGCAGACTGCGCTCGTCCGCGCGCTGTGATCTGCGGCCTTCGGGACGTCCGAAGTGGGGTGCATCGCTCTTGTCGTGGAGGCCATCCGGGCGGCTCCAGGCGCATGCCCGTCCATGACACGCACCCTGAATCTAGTTGCCCAGAGTCATGCTGCCTTGACATGCATCAAGTTTCTTCCGACTGGGCTGGCCGAGCCGCGAAGGGAGGCGTACTGGTCGAGGCTCGCGCGTTCGATCTTAAGATGCGCGCGGGGCGCGAAGGCCATGGATCCCCGCGGAAGAGCCGGGGTGCGCCATGCTGGGAACCCTTCAGCGCAGGCGCAGGAGCTGCTTGTAGAAGGATTGCCGACAGCCGACGCACACATTGCGCTCATGGCTCGTGTCGATGCCTGCGTCGCGCTGGGCCTGATGGCCGTCGCGGGCATCGCGGGACGGGCAGCTGGCACAGATCGCCTTCATCGCATCCGGCTCGGTCGATCGGGTAGAGAGACGACGCACCAGCGCATTGACCGCGCCGAGCACGTGCCTTTCCGGTCCTGCGGACATCCTCTGTCTCCTGCTCGGCGGCGTCGATCCCGTCGTGCCGCCCACTGCGTCCGAGAAAAATACTAGTCGGTAGATGTCCTCCTGTTATCGGGTGATCACCTGATTCGGCCGCCATTTGGCGGCGACGAACGGTCGTGGTTGGGGTGGGTTCGATCGATGCCCTGTGCCGCATCGCTCGCAGACGGGTGGGGCCGGCTCAGGGCGCGACGCATGCGGACGCGAGGGCGGGCTCCGAGGGCCGCGTCGAGCAGGTCGCGTCGAGACACGGCATGATCGGCACCCTGTCCCACGCAGCGGATCGGGAAGAGACCAGGTGTCGGCAAAGCATCAGCGCAGGTCCCATGGGCTGACGATTCTCAAGGGCAGCGACCCCAGGATCCGGCAGTTGAAGCGTGCCGGTCACGTCGCGGAGATCCACGGGCACAAGTTCTGGAATTCGAGCTTCCTCGTGATGGAGCATCTCAAGCGCCATCCCCTGCCCCACGAGGCGCGCGTGCTCGAGATCGGCTGCGGCTGGGGCCTGCTCGGCCTGTTCTGCGCCAGACAGTTCGGCTGCCGCGTCCATGGCATCGACGCCGACGCCAACGTGCTGCCCTATCTTCAGCTCCACGCCGAGATCAATGGCGTGCGGATGACGGCGGCACGGCGGACCTTCGAGCAGATGCGCGTCGAGGACCTGCGTGACTTCGATCTGATCCTGGGGGCGGACATCTGCTTCTGGGACGACATGGCGCGGCAGCTCTACAACCTGATTCGCCGCGCGCGGAAGGCGGGTGTCGGTCAGGTCATCATCGCGGACCCCTGCCGCCCGCCCTTCAATGCCCTGGCCGACCGCTGCGCGGCGCAGCTCGAGGGCGTCGAGCGCCGCAGTGCGCGGATCAGTCGACCGGTGCGCGCGAGCGGCGATCTGCTCATCCTGAGTTGAACGCGCGAGCGTCCGGTCCGAACACCCGCTGCCCCGGGGACCGGACAGCGGGCCAGCTTCCCTGCCCTGCCCCGCCCGTGGATCAGCCACTGCAAGTCATTGATCCATGGGCCCTGGTTGCGGACAGGCGCCGCGAGCAGGCGCCGGAAAGCGCCTGGCTGGACGCGCCCGCATGGGTCCAGGGGGGTGGACTGCATCGTGAGGGGGGAAAGCAGGAAAGATGGCGCGCCCGACTGGATTCGAACCAGTGACCTTCGGCTTCGGAGGCCGACACTCTATCCAACTGAGCTACGGGCGCGTCGTGCCCCGCCGGCGAACCGCGAGCGGGGCGGCGATGATACTCGCCTGGCGCCGGAAGCGTCCATGACTGCCCGGTCCTGCGTTCCCCTCGGGTCGCCGCGCGCGTAGCCTTGAGGCCCCGCCCCTCGAGGTGGCGCCCATGCGTCCCACCCGTCCATCACGCACTGCCGAAGCCGCGGCCTTCCTGCGGGCCTGGCACAGTTACGTCGATGATCGCCCGCTGCTCTGCGAGGATTTCGCGGTCGTCCCGCTCCTGCGTCCGCAGACGCGGGCGTTCCTCCAGCCCCTGTCCCTGCCGGTGCGGCGTGCCCTGCGTACCCGCGAACGTCTGCAGCCTTCGCTTCCCGCCATGCGCGGGCAGGTCGTGGTCCGTGCCTGCTACGCCGAGGAGGCGCTCGATGCGGCCCTCGAACGGGGTGTGGGTCAGGTCGTGGTGCTGGCGGCCGGCCTCGATACGCTTGCGCTGCGGCGCCCGCAGCTGCTCGACCAGGTGGCCTTCTTCGAGGTCGATCACCCCGCCACCCAGGCCTGGAAGCGGCAGCGCCTGGGGGCCGCGGCCGATGGCCGCGTCCACTACGTCGCCGTCGAGTTCGGACGCGCGTCGCTGCGCGATGCGCTCCTGGACGCGGGTTTCTCCCCCGCCCTGACCACCTTCGTCAACTGGCTCGGCTGCACCTACTACCTCGGTGCGGACGCCCTGCGCGGGACCCTTGCCGATCTCGGCGAGGTCTCGGCGCCGGGCAGCGAGATCGTCCTCGACTTCTGGACGCCGGGAGTGGGTCTGCCGACGGCGCAGCGCATGCTGCTCTCGGGCGTACGCTTCTCCGTCGCCCTCCAGCGCGAGCCCCTGCTCGGTCTCATGACCCCGACCGCCCTGACGTCGCTCGCGGAACACACCGGCTGGGCCGTCGACGAGTTGCTCTCCCCCGAGGATCAGCGCCGCCGCTGGCTGCAGACGCGCCGCGACAGCCTCGCGGTGCCCGCCTTCGCCTGGCTCGCGCGGCTCGTGCGGGCCGCCTGAGCCCGCGCGATCTTCATCGCGTCGGGCCGGCTCCCTATACTCTGCGGCCACGATGCCCGTTCCCATTTCGCAGCTGGGAGGACTCCCCCATGGCAGTCGAGGAAGGCAAGGCCGCTCCGGCCTTCACCCTGAAGGACACGGACGGCAACAAGGTTTCCCTGAAGGACTTCCGGGGCCGAAGCGTGGTGCTGTACTTCTATCCGAAGGACGACACCCCGGGCTGCACCAAGGAGGCCTGCGGGTTCCGTGATCTCTGGGGCGCGCTCGGCGACGCCGGCGCGGTGGTGCTCGGGGTCTCGCCGGACGACGGTGCCTCCCATCGTCGCTTCGTCGACAAGTACGCGCTCCCCTTCACCCTTCTCTCGGACCCGGAACACAAGGTCATGGAGAAGTACGGCGCCTGGGGCGAGAAGAACATGTACGGCAGGAAGAGCATGGGTGTGATCCGGTCCACGGTGCTGATCGGCCCGGACGGCAAGGTGAAGAAGCACTGGGCAAAGGTCGCCAAGGCCGAGGCGCACCCGCAGAAGGTGCTCGACGCCCTCCTCGCCGGCTGAGCAGCACGGCGCCGCATTGTGGCGCAGCGGGCTGCGGCTTAGGCTGGGCGGGAGAGGGAACGAGGCAGAGAGCCGATCATGTCCACGCTAGACCGCAGCACCGACTTCGCGATCCCGTCGCGTCCGGCCCCCGTCGATCTCGACGCCTACTGGATGCCCTTCACGGCCAATCGCTGGTTCCGGCGGACGCCCCGGCTCATCACCGGCGCCCGGGGCGTGCACTACCGGACCGAGGACGGTCGCGAACTGCTCGATTTCGCCTCCGGGCTCTGGTGCACGAACGCCGGCCACTGCCATCCGCACATCGTCGCCGCCGTGCAGCGGCAGGCGGCCCAGCTCGACTACGCCATGGCGTTCCAGCTCGGGCACCCGGACGTGTTCCGCCTCGCGAGCCGGCTCGCGGAGTGGGCGCCGGACACGCTGTCGCGTGTGTTCTTCACCAATTCGGGGTCCGAGGCGGCGGACACGGCCCTCAAGATCGCCATGGCCTGGCACCGCCTGCGTGGTGATGCGGGCCGCACGCATCTCATCGGCCGCGAGAAGGGCTATCACGGCGCCGGCTTCGGCGGCACCAGCGTCGGCGGCCTCGGCAACAACCGCCGCCAGTTCCCGCTGCTGCTGCCCGGCGTCGATCATCTGCCGCATACGCACGATCTCTCCCACATGGCCTATTCCCGGGGACAGCCCCAGTGGGGCGGCCATCTTGCCGACGAACTCGAGCGCCGCCTCGCCCTGCACGGCGCGGACAGCATCGCCGCCGTCATCGTCGAGCCCGTGGCGGGTTCCGCGGGCGTGATCGTGCCTCCGGTCGGCTACCTGCAGCGCCTGCGGGAGTTGTGCACGCAGCACGGCATCCTGCTCGTCTTCGACGAGGTGATCACGGGCTTCGGCCGGCTCGGTCACGCCTTCGGGGCCCAGCGCTTCGCCGTCGTCCCGGACATGATCTGCTGCGCCAAGGGCCTCACGAGCGGCATGGTGCCCATGGGCGCGGTGCTGGTGCGCCAGGACATCTACGAGGACTTCATGCAGGGCCCGGAGCTCGGCATCGAGCTGCCCCACGGCTATACCTACTCCGGCCATCCCCTGGCGACGGCGGCGGCCCATGCGGCCCTGGACGTCTACGAGACCGAAGGCGTGTTCGAGCACGTCCGGTCCATCGAGGGGCACTTCGAAGCCCGCGTGCACGCACTGCGCGATCACGCCCCGACGCTCGACATCCGCAACATCGGGCTCATGGGCGCCATCGATCTCGAGCCGGAGCCGGGCGCGCCCGGCCGGCGTGCCCTCGGGGTCTTCGAGCGCGCCTTCGATGCGGGGCTCGTGGTGCGCACCACCGGCGACACCATCGCGCTGTGCCCGCCGCTGATCACGCGCCGTGACGAGCTCGACCAGATGTTCGATCGCCTCGAGCAGGCGCTCGCGGGCATCGGGAGCGCCGCATGACCCAGCGTCTGCACAACGTGGCGGCTCCGGGAAGTCTCGAGGCGCGGGATCTGGCCTCCTTGCTGCACCCGAGCACGAATCTCGCGCTCCTCGAACGTACCGGTCCCCTGGTCATGGAGCGTGGCGAGGGCGTACGCATCTGGGACACGCACGGCAAGGACTACATCGAGGCCATGGCCGGGCTCTGGTGCACGGCACTGGGCTACGGAGAGCGATCGGTCGCCGAGGTGGCGGCGGCGCAGATGAACAAGCTCGCCTACGGGCATCTCTTTGGTGGCAAGAGTCACGAGCCGGCGATCGAGCTTGCCGAGAAGATCCGCGACCTGGTGCCCATCGCCGACGCGCGGGTGTTCTTCGGCTGCTCCGGGTCGGATGCGAACGACACCCAGGTCAAGCTGGTCCGTTACTACAACAACGCCATCGGTCGACCGCGAAAGAAGAAGATCCTGTCACGCATGAAGGGCTATCACGGCGTGACCGTCGCGTCCGGCAGCCTGACGGGTCTGCCCAGTTTCCACACCCATTTCGATCTGCCGATGGAGGGCGTGCTGCATCTCACGGCGCCCCATCATCGTCGCATGGCCCATGCCGGTGAGGACGAGGCCGCCTTCTGCGCGCGTCTCGTCGACGAGCTCGAGCAGACCATCCTGCGCGAGGATCCGGACACGGTCGCTGCGTTCATCGCCGAACCCGTGCTCGGGGCCGGTGGCGTCATCGTGCCGCCCGAGGGCTACTACGACGGCGTGCAGCGGGTGCTGGAGAAGTACGACGTCCTGTTCATCGCGGACGAGGTCATCTGCGGCTTCGGGCGCACGGGGCAACCTTTCGGCTGCCAGACCTTCGGCATCCGGCCCAGCACCATGAGCCTCGCCAAGGCTCTGTCCTCCGCCTACCTGCCGATCTCGGCGGTGGTGGTGCCCGAATGGATGGTGGAGCCGATCACGGAAACGAGCGGCCAGGTCGGCGTGTTCGGTCACGGATACACCTACTCGGGTCATCCCGTCTGCGCCGCCGTGGCCTCGCACGTCCTCGATCTGTACGCGGAACGGGACCTCTTCGCCCATGCCGCACGCGTCGCGGGCCCCTTCCAGGCCCGCCTGCGCGCTTGTCTCGATCATCCCCTCGTGGGTGAGGCGCGCGGTGTGGGGCTCATCGGCGCCGTCGAGCTCGAGCAGGATCCGTCCGAGGCACGGGCCTTCGATCCCAAGCTCGGCGTCGGCGCGCGCTGTGCGAAGTTCGCGGAAGCCGCTGGCGTGATCGTGCGTCCCCTCGGTGACGCGATCGCCTTCTGCCCGCCGCTCGTCGTCAGCGAGCAGGAGGTTCACGAGATCTTCGATCGTTTCGGGCGTGCGCTCGACGCGACCTACGCGTCGCTCCGTGAGGACGGCATCGTCTGAGGCGCGAGCTTCGGTCCGGAGAGGCACATGGCGATTCTGCACTCGTCGCTGCGTATCGATGATGCGGCCTTCCGCGAGAACGCGGTGCATCACCATCGCCTTGCGGACGAGCTGGCGACCCTGACCGCAGAGGTGGCACTGGGCGGGGATGCGCGCAGTCGCGATCGCCACCTCGCCCGCGGCAAGCTGCTGCCGCGAGAGCGGGTGGAGCGCCTGCTCGATCCCGGCGCGGCCTTTCTCGAGATCGGCGCGCTGGCCGGTCATGAACTCTACGAGGATCGCCTGCCGGCCGCCGGGCTCATCACCGGTATCGGGCTCGTCGAGGGCCATCCGGTGATGATCGTCGCCAACGACGCGACCGTGAAGGGCGGGACCTACTATCCCGTCACCGTGAAGAAGCACCTGCGCGCGCAGGAGATCGCGCTCGAGAACGCCCTCCCCTGCATCTATCTCGTGGATTCCGGTGGGGCCTTCCTGCCGCGGCAGGACGAGGTGTTTCCCGATCGGGATCACTTCGGGCGCATCTTCTTCAATCAGGCGACCCTCTCGGCACGCGGCGTGCCGCAGATCGCCGTGGTCATGGGGTCCTGCACGGCCGGCGGTGCCTATGTCCCGGCCATGTGCGACGAGACCATCATCGTCCGCGAGCAGGGCACCATCTTTCTCGGCGGGCCGCCGCTCGTGAAGGCTGCCACGGGGGAAGAGGTCGATG
>JAZBPI010000053.1:0-3595 GCA_036351555.1 Pseudomonadales bacterium | reverse complement strand
GCGAAGCGCCCCATGTTGCCGTCCCGATCCGCACGGCCCGTCTGCACGCGTCGCGCGAGCGTCACCGGCCCCGACAGCGCCAGCACGGCCTCGCCCGCGGGGCCGCCGTAGGGTGACGGCGCCGGCCCGGCGATGCCGAGCTCGGCGAGGCCCCAGGTCGTGCCCAGCCGGGCGCGTACCCGGTCCGCGAACACCAGGGCGATGGCCTCGCTCATGGGCGCCAAGCCGGCCACGTCCTCGGCGGTGAGGTCGAGGAGCGTTCGGCGGCTCGTGCGGGAGTAGGCGATCACGCTGCCGACGAAGAAGGACGAGGCCCCCGGGGCCGCGAGAAGCGCGGCCGACAGCAGGCCGCCGGCGGCGGTCTCGCACAGGGCGAGGGTGTCCCCCGCAGCCGTGAGCCGCGCCGCGATCGCGCGCGCGGACGCATGCATCCCTGCGGGGGCGCCGAGCGGGGCGGTCGGTGCCATGGCAGGCGCCCCCCTTCAGCGCAGGACGTCGAAGATGTGGCTGTACTTGAGCACGAACTCGCGCTGCGGCTCGCGGAAACCGGTCTCGTCGACCTCGTTGTAGACGAGGAACAGTCCTGCGTTCGCGGACTGCAGGACGGAGAAGCGCAGGTTCACGCCGACCCCGTCACGGCGGTCGTCGTACTGGATCAGGGCCTGGAGGAGGATCTTCGGCGTGAACGAGTAGGACAGGCGCAGCTGGCCCACGTTGATGATGAAATCACCGCCGTCCACGGGCAGATCGATGTTGTTGTGGTTCCAGGTGAGCTCCGTGGTGAAGGTCTCGCCGATGCGGTAGCGCAGGGTGGGGCGCAGGCTCACGCGGTCGCCCCCGAAGAATCCCCCGGCGAAGGTCGTGAGCGACGCGCTGAAGGGAGCGCCCTCGTTGCTCATGAGGACGATCTGGGCTTCCGTGTTGTCGTACTTGCCCACGGGCACGGTGACGTCGGGGATGATGTCGAAGGGTTCCTTGACCCCTTCGAGCGTGAAGTTCACCCCCGTATGGATCTCGGCGCCGCTGCGCCATTCCCAGTGGTTGTCGACGTGCAGGAAGCCGGTTTCCTGGTAGCCCTCGAAGTCCCAGAAGCCGCGATAGGACACGTGGGGTCGGAGTTCCAGGAAGCCCAGGAAGTCCGTGGGCCGGTAGCGGGCGAGCACCCGGAAGTCGAACTTGCGATAGCCGTCGCGCTGGAGGAAGCCGACCTCCGGATTGAAGTCCTCGCCGACCTCCGTGTAGCCGATGCTGTTCGACCAGCGCATGGAGTTGTAGTCCGTGCGCAGGGAGTAGGCATGCTCGCGACCGTCGCGCCCGGGCGTGTCGGTCTTGCCGGCCCAGGCGCTGACTGTCGCATAGGGCCCGATGCCCCAGCGCCCGTCGACGCCGTAGGTCCGGTTGTAGTCCTGCTCGCCCGGGGCGAGCAGGCTCCCGTCCCCCTCGCGATTGACGACGATGGCGCCGATGGAGGAGCGATTGGGCAGCTCCTGGCTCACCCGCGCGACCGAGTAGTCGTTCTGGGGGGCGACGCCGTCCACGGCGTCGGAACGCATGTGCAGCAGGCCCACGTTGGTGGTGTCGCCCACCTTTCCGGACAGGCGCAGGCCGCCGACGATGGGCAGGGGCCTGCCCCCAGTGCCGACGCCGATCCGGCGGGAGAAGAAGAATTCCACTTCCTGCGGATTGCCGACGCTGAACTGGCCGGCGTTCTCCAGGAAGAAGAAGCGCTTTTCCGGGAAGAAGAGGCTGAAGCGGTCGAGGTTCACCTGGACGTCGTCGACCTCCACCTGGGCGAAATCGGTGTTGTAGGTCGCATCCAGGGTCAGACTCGGCGTGATCGAGAACTTGGCGTCGATGCCGACCTCGCTCGTGAGATCGGTCCCGTCGATCGCGTCCCCGCGGGACGCGCGGCCGAGCGCGTAGGGAATCAGCTTCAGGTTCCGTTGCGGCGGCGGCGCGATGCCCGAGACGGTCCCGGCATCGAAGATGCGCGCGATCGTGAACTGACGGTCGAGGGGGGCCCAGAAGGTGATCTCGTTGTTGCGGCGGATGTTGCGCTGGAAGTTGATGCCCCAGGTCTGGGCGTCGCCGGCGCCGTAGCGCAGGGAGCGGAAGGGGATCTCGAACTCGGCGCTCCAGCCGAGCTCGGTGATCCGTGCCTCCACTTCCCAGCTCGTGTCCCAGTTGAGATTGAAGCCGCCGCCGCCGGCACTGAACTGGCCCGAGGACTCCTTCACGACCTGGCCGTCGTACTGGATACCGACGGGATTGGTGCCGAACACCAGGCCGTTCTGCCGGTCGCGGAATCCATCGATGATCATGCGGAAGCTGTCGGTCTCGTCGAGGGACGAGTCGCGACGACTGTCCGCGACGATGATGCCCGAAGGGTCGTCGTCGTAGGCCACGACGCCCACGTGCAATGCATCCTTCGTGTAGCCGATGAAGACCTCCGTGCGCTGGGAGGCCGGCCGCCCCTCGTAGGGCTGGATCTGCGTGAAGCCGCTGGTCGGGGTCACCCCGGCCCAGGCCGGGTCCTCGAGCACCAGGCCGTCCAGGACCGGTCGCGTCGTGAGCGGGAAGGCCTCGGCATTGGGCCGCGCGCCCGTGCGAGCCGGTGCGGCGGCGGTGGCCTCCAGCACCAGGAGCCAGGCCACCGCCAGGAGAACCCAGCGTGCTCGATTCCGGATCATGTGCGTGTCCCCGCTCTACCGTGCCTGCACCAGGAAAAGAGGGCATCCGGATGGACACGAACGCAGGGCTCCCTGGCCTCTGCCGGAAGCCGTGAGCGGGCGGTGCCTGACCTTTTTTCCCCGTCGGGAGTATGGCGCTTCGCTCCGGTCATCGGAAGCGCGGCGCCCGGCCTTCCGCCTGGGTGCTGGGGTGCCCGACCGCCTTCATAGGCGTTCCCAATGGTGCCGTTCGAAAAAAGCAATTGGCCCTGGCGTCGCGCGTCCCTGTACCGTGCGCATCGTTCCGATCGAATCTGTTCGCAGTGAAAGCGCTTCTGGAGCAGGGAACAGCCAGAGACGCGCGCGCGGCAGCCGGCCGCGTGATCCTTGGTCAACAGGAGGCATCCTCGATGCTCAGACACAAACCGCTGTTCGCAGCGTTGGCGCTCGTCGCCGCGACGTCCGCTCCGGTCGGCGCGGGCGCGCAGGACATGGGGCAGGGCATGGGCGTGACCCAGGCGAAAACCAATCAGTTCTGGTGGCCGGAGCTGCTCGATCTGTCGCCGCTGCGCGACCACGATGCGGCATCCAATCCCTACGGTCCCGACTTCGACTACGCGGAAGCCTTCCAGAGCCTCGACTTCCAGGCCCTCAAGGCCGATCTTCGGGAACTCATGACCACCTCGCAGGACTGGTGGCCGGCGGACTACGGTCATTACGGCCCGCTCTTCATCCGCATGTCCTGGCACAGTGCCGGGACCTATCGCGTGGCCGACGGCCGCGGGGGCGCGGGGGGCGGTCAGCAGCGTTTCGAGCCGCTCAACAGCTGGCCCGACAATGCCAATCTCGACAAGGCGCGTCGGCTGCTCTGGCCGATCAAGCAGAAGTACGGCCGCAGCATCTCCTGGGCGGACCTGATGGTGCTC
>JAZBPI010000052.1:0-41998 GCA_036351555.1 Pseudomonadales bacterium | reverse complement strand
CTGCACCGGTTCGCCGCCGGCCTCGCCCTCACCGCCGCCGTCTTCGGCGGCCTGGTGCTGGGCGCGGGCAACATGCTGCAGCTGTACCTCGACCCGGCGGCCGCGGCATCGCTCCACGGCGCGCACGGCGTCGAAACGCACGGCGAGCACGCGGGTCACGGGGCGCAGCGGCCGGTCACGGCGGAGGCGCTCTCCTACGACTGTGGTCCGCACGCGCCGGAACCCGTGCCCGAGGCGGCACCGCCCGCCGTGCCCACACTGCCGGCGCACTGCCTGTTCTGCCTCGACGGCATCGTCCCCCAGCCGGTGGTCCTCGCGATCCCTGTCGCGGACGGCGTCGCGACGCTCGCCCCGGTGCCCCCGGTGCACCGGACTCTCGACGCGCCGATCCCCCGGGCCGATCGTGCCCACCGCCCGCGTGGTCCGCCCGCCCACCTCGTCCGAGCCTGAGTCCCGAAACCCACTCACAGACGAGGTCCCCATGAAACCCATGCCCCCCGCCGCCGCGGGTTGGGCGCTGTGCGCATTGACCCTGCCCCTCGGGGCCGGTGCAGCGCCCGCGTCCGCTCCGGCCAACGCTCCCCTGCAGCTCGAGACCCTGGAAGTCTTCGGCAGCCCGCCACCGGGCGCCGACACGATCCGCTTCGAGGCCGACGACCTCGGCGCCGCCGCCACGGACACGGTCCGACTCCTGGCCCGCGCGCCCGGCGTCGAGGTCGTGGAGAACGGCCCGCTCTCGGGCCAGCTCCAGATCCGCGGTCTCTTCGGCCCGCGCATCGGCGTCCGCCTGGAGGGCCTCCACGTCCTCTCCGGTGGCCCCAACTGGATGGATCCGCCCCTCTACGTGGCTCCGGCCGGGCTGCTCGACTCGGTGACGATCTCGAAGGGCCTGACCGGCATGGGCGTCGGCCCCGGCCTCGGCGTGGAGGCCGAGGCGCGCTGGAAACAGCCCGCCTTCTCCCAGGGCGGCGTCCGCCCCTGGGTCGACGTGGACGCACGCACCCGCAGCGTCGACGGCGGGACCGCACTCACCGCCGGGTTGGGCCTTGCCGGGGAGCGGCACCGCCTACACGTGGCCGGCAGCCGCGAGGAAGGCGACGACTACGAGGCTGCGAACCGCACCGTACGGCCGAGCGCCTACGACCGCAGCGCCGGCGTCGTCGGCTACGGCTTCCGGGGCGATTCGGGCGAGCTGTCGCTTTCGTGGAAGCACATCGAGTCCGGGGACACGGGCACCCCGGCCCTGCCCATGGACATCGAGTTCCTGGAGACGGACATCGTGCAGCTCGAGGCCAGCCGGAGCTTCGGGGAGCGGACCCTGCACGTCGTACTCGGCACGTCCACCGTCGAGCACGGCATGAACAACTTCGAGCAGCGCCCGGTCGGGATGATGGTCCGCCGCACGCTGACCGACGTCACGGGCCACGAGGCACGCCTGTGGCTGGAGACGCCGCTCGCGGACGGGGCCCTCGAGACGGGCGTCGACTGGCGGACGGCGCGCCACGACGCCACGGTCTTCGACCCCACCATGCCCATGTTCTTCCTCGAGAACTTCGATGACGCGGAGCAGACCATCGCGAGCGCCTTCGCGGAGTGGCAGCGGTCCCTGGGACCGCGCACGACGGGGCGCGTCGGCGCGCGGTTGACCCGCACAGCCGCCGACGCCGACGAGGTGAACGCCCTGCCCGCGACGCTCGTCGACGCAAACCCCGATGGCTTCCCACCGGGCACGCCGCCGCGAGGCGTGTTCACGCTGCGCGAGCGCTTCAACGGTGCCGACCGCTCACGCGTGGACGTCGAGTTCGACTGGTCCGCGTCCCTGCGCCACGGGCTCACGGACACGCTCGCGGTCGAGGGCGGCATCGCCCGGCGTTCGCGTGCCGCGGCCTATCAGGAACGCTTCCTCTGGATTCCCCTCGAGGCCACCGCAGGGCTCGCGGACGGCAACAGCTACGTCGGCGATCCGCAGCTCGAACCCGAGGTTTCCCACGAAGTCGAGATCGCGCTCCTCCACGACGGGGAGCGCACGCAGGGGAACCTGCGCGCGTACTACCGCTCCATCGACGGCGCGATCCTCGGCGTCCGCTCCGCGGATCCGCTCGAGATCGCGATCAGCACCGGGAACACGGGGGATCCGACGCCGCTGCGCTTCGCCAACGTCGATGCCCGCATTCAAGGCATCGAGGGCTCCTTCCGCTGGCAGCTCGGGAGCGCGCTTCGCCTGGACGCTGTCGGGGCCTGGCAGCGGGGGGAACGGCGCGAGGACGGGGACGACCCGCTCTACCGCATCGCGCCGGCGAACGGCCGCATCGAGCTCACCTGGACCCGGGGCGCGCTCGATCTGACCGTCTCCCAGGAGTTCGTCGCGAGCCAGGATCGGCTCTCGGCGATCCAGCTCGACGATCCCGCCAACGGCAAGAACAACTTCGAGGAAACGGACGCGTTCACGCTCACGCACCTCTACGCCAGCTGGCGTCCGCGGCGAGACACGCTGCTCCAGGCCGGTGTGGAGAACCTTCTCGACGAGAACTGGGTCGACCCGCTGGCCGGCTTCGTCCGCGCCGGCGGCGGCGAGCTCGCCTTCGGGGAGCGGGTCCCGGGCCGCGGGCGGAACCTCTTCGCCCGCATCGCCTGGTCCCTCGACTGAGCGGCCACGCGCAAGGCGCCGGGGCGGCGTCCGCCGTCCCGGCGCCGCACCCGAGCGCTACAGCCAGCCCTTCCGCTTGAAGAACAGATAGGGCGCGATCCCCGCGAGCACCATGAGGCCCAGGGCGAAGGGATAGCCGAGACGCCACTGCAGCTCCGGCATCACGGCGAAGTTCATGCCGTAGATGCTCGCGACCAGGGTCGGCGGCAGGAAGACCACGGCGGCGATGGAGAAGATCTTGATGATCTGGTTCTGCTTGATGCTGATGAACCCCTGAGCGGCCGCCATCAGGAAGTTCACCTTCTCGAAGACGAAGGTCGTGTGCGTGAGCAGCGACTCGGCGTCACGAAGGATCTCCCGGCAGGTCTCCAGGGCATCCGGATCGTCACGGATGTGGCGCATGAGATAGGACACGGAGCGCTGCGTGTCCATGAGACACAGGCGCACCTTGCCGTTGGTGTCCTCGATCTCCGCGAGTTCGTCGATGTCGTTCTCGAGGTCGGAATCGTTCTCCTCGTCCTCCTTCAGGACGCTGAAGCTCACCTCCTCCAGCTCCTCGTAGAGTTCCTCGAGTTCGTCCGCCAGGTGATCGACCTTCTGCTCGAAGAGCGCCAGGAGGATCTGCAGGGGCGAGCTGACCGCCACGTTGCTGTTGCGCGCGCGCAGACGCAGCAGGCGGAAGTCGGGCATCTCGTTGTCGCGCGAGGTGATCAGCCGCCGGGGCGCGAGCGTGAAGGCGACGGTCCCGTTCCGTGCGCGACCGTCGGCGCGATACATGAACAGCGAGTGGACGTGAATGCCGTCGTCGTCGGCGTAGTAGCGCGACGAGGCCTCCAGCTCCTCCATCTCCCTGGCGTCGGGCACCACGTCGCCGAAGCGCACGTCGACGAGGCGGCGCTCGTCCTCGTCCGGCGCGACCAGATCGAGCCAGTCGCACTCCGTGTTGAGGTCGGCCCCCTCCACCTGACGGAGGAAGCCGTTCTGGATCCGGTAGCCGTAGAGCATGGTGCGTCCCTCTCAGCGGCGCAGGGCCGGCGATGCGTTGCGGATTCTAGTGTGCTGTCGTGCGCTGCGGAGCGCTCGACGCTGCCGATCTGCGGTTCCTGCCGGGCGGACGGTCGCGCCCTCCACCGCCGACGTCCGGATCCTCAGGATTCCCTGGCGACCTCGCCGGCGCGCACCTGACCGAGGTAGTCCCGCGCGTGAGACCGCACCCGCGGCGCGAGCAGGACCGTGGAGATCAGCGTCGGGACGGCCATGAGCCCGTACATGCCCGTGATCAGACCCACTGCCGCCTCCACGGAAATCACCGCCCCGAACAGGATCAGGGCGACGTAGAACCAGCGATAGGCCGTCTGCCGCGCAGCACCGACGAGAAAGCCGAGACACTTCGCACCGTAGTACCAGAACGTGAACATGGTACTGATGCTGAAGAAGGCGACGAGCACCGTCAGGGCCCAGGGGCCTACGGGACCGAGCTCCGCAGCAAGCGCCGCGGAGGTCAGGGAGATGCCATTGGCGTCCCCGGTCTGCCAGACCCCGGTGAGAAGGATCACGAGGGCCGTGCAGGTGCAGACGACGAGCGTGTCCACGACCGGGCCGAGCATGGCGACCAGACCTTCCCGCGCGGGGACCTCCGTCCGCGCTGCCCCATGCGCCATGGACTCGGTGCCGATCCCCGCTTCGTTGGAGAAGGCGCCCTGCCGGACGCCCACGAGGAGGCTGCCGAGCAGGCCGCCGGCCGCCGCCGTGCCCGAGAGGGCATCGGTGACGATCAACGCCAGGGTGGCCGGAATCTCCGTCAGGTGACGCAGGAGCACGACGAAGGTCACGAGCAGATAGAGCGCGACCATGAGCGGCACGATGCGCGCCGCCGTATAGCCGACACGGGCCACGCCGCCGAGGATGACGCTGGCCACGATTGCGGCGATGAGCACGCCGAAGGCCAGATCGAAGCCGAGGTGCGCCTCCGCCGTGGCCCATCCCTGGGGCACCGCGATCACCTCCCGGACGATCTGGACCAGCTGATTGATCTAGAACACCGGCAGCGTGCCGAACATCGCGGCGACACAGAAGAAGACCGCGAGGGGATACCAGCGACGGGACAGGCCCTCGCGGATCACGTACATCGGTCCGCCCTGGAGCAGGCCCATGCTGTCCCGGCCCCGATACATGATCGTCAGCGTGCAGGTGAAGAACTTGGTCCCGATCCCGAGCAGTGCCGTGAGCCACATCCAGAAGACGGCACCGGGCCCCCCGACGTGGATCGCGACTGCCACCCCGGCGATGTTGCCCAGGCCCAGCGTGCCGGACAGGGCGCTCGACAGCGCCTGGAAGTGCGTCAGGTCGCCGCGTTCCGCGCCAGCGTCGAAGCGGCCCGTGAGCAGGGCCAGGGCATGGCCGAAATGCCGGTAGGGCAGGCCGCGCGAATAGACGAGAAAGAACAGGCCGGCCGCGAGCAACGGCCAGAGCATCTGCCCCCAGACGAGGGCGGAGAAGGCGGAAAAGACGGTTTCGAGCCGGTCGAGCATAGAGCCTCGGCGCCGCGGCAAACCGTCAGTGTGCCGCAAGGACCACCCAGGACGCGAAGCGTCGCTGCCCGGGCGCCGCGGAGGTCAGGCCGCAGGCGGCTCGATGCTCAGGGGATCGACGTCCGCGTCGTAGTCCACGCCCTCGACGCCGAAGCCGAAGATCTTCAGGAAGTCCGCCCGGAAGCCCGCGAAATCCGACAGCGTGTCGAGGTTCCCGGTGGTCACTTCGGGCCAGCGACGCTTCACCTCCTCCTGGATCGGCGCGGAGAGCTCCAGATCATCCACGCGGATCCGCCCCGCATCGTCGAGCCTCAGTGTGCCGTCGCCATAGAGCTGGGTCTCGAAGAGCCGCTGCACGTGGGCGATGACCTCCTCGTGCACGCCCTGCTCCTTCATGACGCGGTAGAGGAGCGACGCATAGAGCGGGACGACCGGAATCGCCGCACTCGCCTGGGTCACCACCGCCTTGAGCACGGCCACGCGCGCCGCGCCCCCGTCCGGGGACAGCGCGGCATCGATCGCCCGTGCCGCGCGGTCGAGATCCTCCTTGGCCTTGCCGAGGGTCCCGTGCCAGTAGATCGGCCAGGTCAGCTCGCTGCCGATGTAGGTGTAGGCCAGGGTGCGGCATCCCGGCGCGAGCAGCTCCGCGTCCGCGAGGCGCTGCATCCAGCGCTCCCAGTCCTCGCCGCCCATGACCTTCACGGTCCCGGCGACCTCCTCCTCCGTGGCCGGCTCGAGGTCGATCTGGTGCACCTCGGCGCGATCCACGTTGAGGGTCTTGATGTGGACAGGCTCGCCCATGGGCTTGATGGTGCTGCGCCAGGTGATCCCCGTGTCGGGGTCCGTGCGCACGGGCGATGCGAGGCTGTAGATCACCAGGTCCAGAGGCCCGAGCTCGTCGCGGATCAGGGCGAGGGTCTCGTCCTTGAGTTCATCGGAGAAGGCGTCGCCCTCGAGGGTCTTCGCCCAGAGGCCGCGCTTCGCCGCTTCGGCCTCGAAGGCGCGATTGTTGTACCAGCCCGCGCTCGCGGTCCGGGTCTCGGAGGGCGGCTTCTCGAAGGAGACGCCGAGGGTGGCGGCGCCGCCCCCGAAGGCGGCGGAAATCCGCGAGGCGAGGCCATAGCCGGCGGAGCACCCGAGCACCAGCACCCGGTTCGGCCCCCCCCCGCCGAGCGGGTTACGGCCGGAGACGTAGCGCACCTGCTCCGCGACATGGGCGGCGCAGCCCACAGGATGCGCCGTGGTACAGATGAACCCGCGGACGCGTGGCTTGACGATCATGTGGCTCCCCCCGAGCGGCCGGGACCGGCCCGGCCGGTCGTCGCGGGCGCAGAGTGTACCGGCGCCGGCTCGTTCCGGCACCTGCGCGCGGCTCAGCCGAAGAGGCCCTCGGTCGAGGCGTACTGCATCACCGCCGTCACGTCGACCACGCGCGGACCGGAGCGCTCCACGTGCAGGCGAGCCCGCTCCCGGACGTCGAGCTTGAGGTCCCGGTCGCCGTCGAGGGCGATCACGCCCGGGCCCTCGAACAGCACGGTGACGGCACTGGCGACCCGATGCGCTTCCGTGACGTAGACCTCGCGATACAGCCCGGGGGAGACGGGGACCTGGAGACGGCGGTCCCGCGCGCCCCGGTTGCAGGTGACCAGCAAACCGCCATCGTCGGCGGCCGAGACCGGCGCCATGAACCCGCCGATCGGGGACATGCCGACCGCGGCCGGCGAGGCGACCGTGAGCAGGATGCGGTCGATGCGATCGGGATCGACCGGGAGCAGATTGCCGCGATGATCGTGGCGGAGCAGCACCGCATCGATGAGGGCGAGGGTCGCATCACCCGCATAGGGCCGCACGCGGATCACCTTCGCGCGCCGCGCGTGGGCCGCCACCGGCACGCGACCGGAGGCAAGCAGCCCGGCGGCGGCGCCTGCCAGGGTCGGCTCGACCATCACCGGGAAGACGTTGTTGGTGCCCGTGGACACGGGCACGAGCACGGCGTCGGGCCAGGCCTGGGCCACCATGCGATTGGTGCCGTCACCGCCGAGCACCACCAGCACCGAAACGCCGCGCTCTCGCATGGCGCGCACCGCTGCGAGCGTGTCCGCACCGCCGTGCACCAGCGGCTGATCGCCGCGAACGATCTCGATCCGCGCATCGAGTTCCATGGCCTCCACGGCCCCCGTGGAGATCCGGAAGGGCTCGTCGTGGACGACGATCGCCTCGACCCCGGCGGCATCCGCCCCGGCGGCGATGCGCGTGACCATGTCGCGCTTGGCCTGGTGCGTGACTTCCGCGGCCCGTGCCGCGAGCCGTCGCACGTCGCGCCCGGCCATGGGATTGGCGAGGATGCCGATGCGCCCGCGCCGCTTGCCGGGGCTCATGACGCTTCGCTTGCCCGGAGGCGAGCAAGGCCGTCAGGATGAACCAGGGACGCGAACTGCATGCATGAGGAGCCGGCTGGCGTGAACGACGAGGTCAAGGAAACACCGGCTCCGGGAAGACTCGCGCGCATCCTGAACGCGATCGAGGGAGTGGGCAACCGCCTGCCGCATCCGGCACTGCTGTTCGCCTGGCTCTGCGTGCTCGTCCTCGCCGTCTCCGCGATCGCGGGCCTGGTCGGCCTGTCGGCCGTGCATCCCGTCACCGGCGAGCGCATCACGGCCGTGAATCTGGTCTCCGGTGAGGGGCTGCGCCGGATCCTCGCGGGGACCGTGACCAACTTCACCGGCTTCGCGCCCCTGGGGACCGTCCTCGTGGCCATGCTCGGCATCGGCGTGGCGGAGCGCTCCGGCCTCCTCGGCGCGGTGCTGCGACGCGTGGTCCTGGCGGCGCCGGATCGGCTGCTCCCGTTCTTCGTGGTGCTCGCGGGCGTGCTCTCCTCCCTGGCCGCGGACTCCGGCTACGTGGTGCTGATTCCTCTCGCGGCCCTCGTCTTCCAGGCAGCCGGTCGCAATCCCGTGGCCGGCATCGCCGCGGCCTTCGCCGGCGTCTCCGCAGGCTTCTCGGCCAATCTCCTCATCGGTCCCCTCGACGCCATCCTGGCGGGCCTGTCCACGGAGGCCGCCGCGCTCGTCGATCCGGCCTACGAGGTCACGGCAGCCGGCAACTGGTGGTTCATCATCGCCTCGACCTTCCTCATCGCCGTCACGGGCACCTGGGTGACCGAGCGGATCACGGAGCGACGGCTGCCGCGCCCGGCGCCCGCGGCGGACGCCCCGGTCGCGGCCGCCATGGCCAGCGAGGAACAGCGCGGCCTCCGCGGCGCGGGCCTCCTCACCCTGGCCCTGATCGGTCTGCTGCTGGTCGCGCTGGTTCCGGAGGACGGCGTGCTCCGCGATCCGGCCACGGGGAGCATCCTGCGCTCGCCCTTCATCTCCGGGATCGTCGTGGTGGTGGCGCTCTGGGCCGCCCTCGCGGGCACGGTCTACGGCCGTCTCGCGGGGACCTTCCGCAGCGGTGCGGAGGTGATCGAGGGGATGGAGCAGACCATGAGCACCATGGCGGCCTACCTCGTGCTGATGTTCTTCGCCGCCCAGTTCGTGGCCTGGTTCGGCTGGACGAACCTGGGCGTCATCACCGCGATCGGTGGCTCCGAGGCGCTGCGCGCCCTCGATCTCGGGACCCTGCCGCTGCTGCTCACCTTCATCCTGATCGCCGCGAGCGTGAACCTCGTGATCGGCAGCGCATCGGCGAAGTGGGCGATCATGGCACCCGTGTTCGTGCCCATGCTCTACCTGCTCGGCATCAGCCCCGAGGCGACGCAGATGGCCTATCGCATCGGCGATTCGGTCACGAACATCGTCACCCCGCTCATGCCCTACTTCGCGCTCGTGGTCGCCTTCGTGCAGCAGTACGACCGGAAGGCCGGCATCGGCACCATCATCGCGACCATGCTGCCCTATTCGATGGCCCTGCTCCTGTCCTGGGCCCTGCTGCTGACCCTCTGGGTCATGCTCGATCTTCCGCTCGGACCGGGTGCGGCCATCTCCCTGCCGGGGCACTGAGCGTCCGGTCTGCCATCGACGCGGCCGCCAGCGACCCCTCAGCCCGCCAGGGCCCGGGCGAAGCCGATGCCCACGAAGGACCCCACCGCGTAGCCGAGCGATCCGGCGAGCACCGCCGGTGTGGCGAGGCCGCCCCAACCCCGCGCGCCGGCAAGCGCAGCCCCACTCGCCGGACCGCCGATGCAGGCCGCGGAGGCGACCAGCAGCTCCGGCAGGGGACGGCGGAGCAGGCGTCCCAGCAGGAGCAGGCCCGCCAGGTGCACCGACACGATGATCAGCGCGAACAGGAAGAGCACCGGCGCGCGCTCCATCAGCACCCAGACGTCCGCCGTTGCGCCGATGCTCGCGAGGAAGATGAAGAGCAGCACGTTGCCGGCCTCCGCAACGCCGGTGCAGCGCGCCATGAGGGCGGGCGCCAGGGTGCCGGCGGCCACCGCGAACAGTGTCACGAGCAGGATCGCGTAGCTGCCGAGATCGAGGGCATCCGTGATGGATCGAGCCAGCGCCGTGAAGGCGAAGGCGAGCGCCAGCCCCGTGAGCAGACCGGGCAGATCCACTCGGGTCAGGACGTGGCGCTCGGGTGCCGGCGCGGCCGGCGTCGCGCGCCCGGCGAGGGGACCGATGGCGGCGCTCGAGATCAGGAGCAGGGCCAGGAAATGCAGGTTGGTGATCACGTTGTCCGCGGCCACCGCCGCCGAGAGGACGCCGCCGTCACGAATGCCGGTCGCCTCGGAGACCGCCGCGAAGTTCAGGGACCCGCCGATGTAGGTGGCCGCGAACACGCCGCCGAGACCCGCTTCCTCGGCCCCCAGCGGGAGCAGCGAGATCCCCGCCAGGGTCCCGAGCACGACGGTGAGGGCGCCGAGCGCGAAGGCGACGAGCATGCCCCCCGCATCGCGGAGCATGCGGCGCAGATCCGCCTGCAGCAGGAGCAGCGCGATGGCGACGGGGACCAGGGTGTCCCAGACGCGGTCGTAGACCGGCGCGGAAGTCGGGATGATGCGCAGGTTGGACAGCAGGATCGCCGCGCTGATGACCGTGAGGACGCCCGAGAAGCGCTGCCCCCAGGGGCGTCGTTCGCACCAGAAACCGAAGGCGGCGAGGCCGAGGAGTACGGCCCAGAGGGCAAAATCCTGGTCGGGTCCGATCAGCGGCGGCACCGGCCAGGCCCCTCAGGACGCCGTGGCGGCGCGTCGCTCGAGGAGGATCAGCGAGTAGGGAAACAGGTCATCCGCATCCGCCGGCACCTCGAGGCGGCGCACCTCGTCCCAGGCCGCGAGATCGAACTCCGGAAAGAAGGTATCGCCCTCGGGCCGCGCGTGGACGAGGGTCATGTAGAGACGGTCCGCCCGTGGCAGCGCCGCCGCGTAGAGCTCGGCGCCACCGATGACCATGAGCTCCTCGACGCCGTCGATGCAGGCCTGCGCAGTCGCCAGCTCGATGGCTGCGTCGAGGTCGTGGACGATCTTCACCCGTGGATCGGCAGCAAAGGCCCGGTCCCGGGTCACCACGATGTTGGTGCGTCCCGGAAGGGGTTTCGGCAGGGACGCGAAGGTCCGGCGGCCCATGATCACCGGCTTGCCCAGGGTGAGGGCGCGGAAATAGCGCATCTCCCCGGGAAGGCGCCAGGGCAGCGTGTTGCCGCGACCGATGACGCGGTTCTCCGCCATGGCCCAGACGAGCGCCAGCCGAGGGCGATCCTCGCCGATGTCCGCCGAGGTCGTCATCAGACCGCGATCGGCGCGCGGATCGCCGGATGGCAGCGATAGTCCTCGAGACGGAAATCCTCGTAGCGGAAAGCGAAGAGATCCCGGACCTCCGGATTGATCCACATGCGCGGCAGGGGAAAGGGCGCCCGCGTCAGCTGCTCGTCCGCCTGCTCGACGTGGTTGGCGTACAGGTGCACGTCGCCGAAGGTGTGCACGAAGTCGCCGGGGGCGAGCTCCGTGACCTGCGCCACCATGAGCGTGAGCAGGGCATAGCTGGCGATGTTGAAGGGCACACCCAGAAAGAGGTCGGCGCTGCGCTGATAGAGCTGGCAGGAGAGGCGACCGTCGGCCACATAGAACTGGAAGAGGCTGTGGCACGGCGGCAGCGCCATGTCGTCGACCTGCGCCGGGTTCCAGGCACTGACGATGTGCCGACGCGAGGCCGGATTGCGTCGGATCGCCTCCACGACCTTCGCCATCTGGTCGATGGTGCCGCCGTCCGGCGCCGGCCAGGAGCGCCACTGGGCGCCGTAGACGGGTCCGAGTTCACCTTCCTCGTCCGCCCATTCGTCCCAGATGCGCACGCCATGTTCCTGCAGGTAGCGGACGTTGGTGTCGCCCGCGAGGAACCACAGCAGTTCGTGGACGATGCCCTTCATGAACACCTTCTTGGTGGTCACGAGCGGGAAGCCCTCGGTGAGATCGAAGCGCAGCTGCCGGCCGAACAGGGAGTAGGTCCCGGTGCCGGTCCGGTCGTCGCGGAAGGTGCCGTGTTCACGGACCTCGCGGAGAAGGTCGAGATAGGCGCGCATGAACCGGTTCGCTCCGGAAGCTCAGGGTCGTGACGGGGCGGAGCCCGGATTATCGCCAGACCGCCGCGACCAGGCCAGCAGGGCCAGGCCCAGCAGCACCATGGGCACGCACAGCGCCTGCCCCATGGTCACCCAGCCGAAGGCGATGAACCCGAGATGCGCATCCGGGGCACGGAAGAACTCGGTGCAGAAGCGCAGGATGCCGTAGCCCGCCAGGAAAACGCCGGTCACGGCCCCGGTCGGCCGAGGTCGGGCACTGTAGAGCGCAACGAGCGTGAACAGGACCACACCCTCGGTGAAGGCCTGATAGAGGGAGGACGGATGCCGCGCGAGCACCTCGCCCGGGAACACGAAGGCCCAGGGCACGTCCGTCACGCGGCCGGGCAGCTCGCCGTTCGCGAAATTGCCGAGACGGCCGAGGCCCAGGCCGATGGGCACCAGCGGGGATACGAAATCCATCATCTCCAGCAGGGATCGGCCCGTGCGTCGACCGAACCACCAGGCCGCGAGGGTCACGCCGATGAGCCCGCCGTGGAAGGACATGCCGCCTTCGCGGATCGCGAAGAGATAGAGCGGATCGTCGAGAAAGCGCTCGAACTGATAGAAGAGCACGTAGCCGATCCGGCCGCCGAGCACGACCCCGAGGGCGCCGTAGAAGATGAGGTCTGCCACCTGATCCCGGTCCCAGCCACTGCCGGGTCGTCGCGCACGACGGAGGCCGACGTACCAGGCACAGGCAAAGGCCGCGAGATAGGCGATGCCGTACCAACGGATCTCCAGCGGCCCGAGCGCGATGGCGACGGGATCGATGTCGGGGTAGCTGAGCATGGGGCGCGATCATAGCAGTCCCGCGGGCCGACACAGGATGACGCCGCGGACGGGAGGGTCCGGCGAGCACTGCTACACTGCGCACCCCGGAATTTCCGCCCCCTCCCCCCCAGCCTGCGAGGAGCCCCGACCGTGTGCCTGATCCTCTTCGCCCACGGCGTGCACCCGGCCTATCCGCTCGTGGTCGCGGCCAACCGCGACGAGTTCCACGCCCGCCCGGCGGCCCCGGCAGACTACTGGGCCGACCGGCCGCGCATCCTCGCCGGACGTGATCTGGAGGCTGGCGGGACCTGGCTGGGCATCAGCACGACCGGTCGCTTCGCCGCGGTCACGAACTTCACGGAGCCGCCCCCGGAGCCGCTCCCGCCCCGGTCCCGGGGAGATCTCGTCGCGGATTTCCTCGATGGCGATCAGGCACCGGAGCCCTACCTGCAGGCCGTGGCCCGCCACGCGCTCGCCTATCGCGGCTTCAACCTCCTGGTCGGTACGGGGACGGAGCTCTGGTACTACTCCAATCGGCTCGAGATGCCCCAGCGTCTCGAACCGGGCATCTACGGCCTGTCCAATCACCTCCTCGACACGGCATGGCCGAAGGTACGGCGCGGCAAGTCCGCCCTGGAGGCCTTTCACGAGGCCGAGGACGAGGCGGACCTGGCTGCGCTGCTGGACCTGCTCGGAGACGACACGGCGCCCGACGACGCCGAGCTTCGGAGCGCGGGGCTGGATCCGGACAGCGCGCGCCGCGTCGCGCCCTGCTTCATCCGCGGCGACGTCTACGGCACCCGTGCGAGCACGGGCCTGCTGCTTGGCACGGAGACGGCTCGCTTCACCGAGCGTCGCTTCGGCCCGAACGGTCGACACGAGGGGGAGGCCTGCTTCACGGTGCCCCTGCACGCCTGAGGGACGCAAGGTCCGTTCAGGCCACCACCCGCGCGCCGCGGACGACGGCGCGCGCGAGACCACGTTCGATCAGCGCCTCCCGCATGAACCCCTCGATCTCGTCGGCGCTGTCCATGGCGAGCACGCGCTTGAGCAGCCGCCGCGCGTCGCGGAAGGAGACCGTCCGCAGGACCCACTTCACCCGAGGCAGGTTGGTCGCGTTCATGGACAGCACGTCGATGCCCATGGCCATGAGCAGGATCGCCGCCATGGGATTCCCCGCGAGCTCGCCACAGATCCCCACCCGGGTGTTCTCGGCGCGCCCCGCTTCGATGACGAACTTCAGGGCGCCGAGTACGGCAGGATGGAGATCCTGGTAGAGATCGGCCACGCGCGGGTTGTTGCGGTCCACGGCGAGCATGTACTGGGTGAGATCGTTGGTTCCCACCGCGAGGAAATCCACGCGCTGCGCGATCTGCCGCGCCTGATAGACCGCTGCCGGCACCTCGATCATCACGCCGATCTCCGGGCGCTGGACCGATCCACCCTGCTTGCCGATCTCCTCGGAGATCTCCTCGTAGCAGCGATTCACGAGCGCGATGGACTCGTCCACCTCGGAGAGGTTGGTGATCATGGGCAGCATGATCCGCATCTGCCCCGAGAGATCCGCGCTCGCGCGGATCATGGCGCGCACCTGGACGACGAGAATCTCCGGATGATCGAGGGTGACGCGGATCCCCCGCCAGCCGAGGAAGGGGTTGTCCTCGCTGATGGGGAAGTAGGAGAGCGCCTTGTCGCCGCCGATATCGAGCGTACGCATGGTCACCGGACGGGGCGCGAAGGCCTTCAGGGACTCCCGATAGAGCACGCACTGCTCTTCTTCCGTGGGGAAGCGATCGGAGGTCATGAAGGGAATCTCGGTCCGGTAGAGTCCGACCCCTTCGGCGCCGCGATCCAGGGACCGCTCCAGATCGGTGGTGAGACCGATGTTGACCCAGAGCGCGACCGAATGGCCGTCGCGCGTCATGGCCGGCAGATCGCGGAGCTCCTCGAGTCCCTCGAAGAACTCCCGCTCCTCCTCGAGCACCGTTTCGTAGTGCTTGCGCAGGGCCCGGGAGGGATTCGTGAACACGGCGCCTTCGAAGCCGTCGACAATGAGCTCCCGCCCCTGCATCGCCGCATAGGGCACGTCGACCGCGCCCATGACCGTCGGCACACCGAGCGCTCGCGCCAGAATCGCGATGTGCGAGTTTCCGGAACCGCGCATGGAGACGATGCCTGCAAGGCATTCCGCCGGAACCTCGCCGAGCATGGCCGGCGTGATCTCCTCCCCGACGATGATCGTTCGCTCGGGAAAGTACTGCTTGGGGCGGACGTCTTCCTGGAGATAGGCGAGCACGCGCTGGCCGAGTTCCTTCACGTCTGCCGCGCGCTCGCGCAGGTAGGAATCCTCCATGAGCTCGAAGTGGGCGACGTGCTCGGCGATCACGCGCCGGAGCGCCCCCGGCGCCCATTGGCCCTTGCGGATCAGCCGCGCGATCTCGCCGCCGAGCGCCCGGTCGTCGAGCATGGCGAGGTAGGCATCGAAGAGCGCCCGCTCCTGGGGATCGAGACTGCCGGCGAGCTTGGCACCGAGCTGCTCGATGTCGCTGCGCACGGCGCCGATGGCACGTTCGAAGATCAGCAGCTCGACGGTGACGTCTTCGGCCTCGCGATCCGGCACGGCATCGAGGTTCGCCGGCGGAAACATGACCACGCCCGTGCCGATGGCCACGCCCGGCGCGCCGGGGACACCGGAAAAGCGCGTATCGCGCAGACCGCTGCTCGCGCCCGACACGGAGACGCCCCCCGTGGCTTCCGCATGGGCGATGACGCCCGCGAGCTGAGCCGAGAGCGTGACCAGAAAGGCTTCCTCACCGGCGTCGAAACGGCGAGCGTCCCGCTGCTGGATGACGAGCACCCCGAGCACCCGACGATGGTGAATGACCGGCACGCCGAGAAAGGACTGGTAGGGCTCCTCGCCGATCTCGGGGAGATAGTGGAAGTTCGGGTGCGCAGGCGCATCCTCGAGGTTGATCGGCTCTGCGCGCAGGCCGACGAGGCCTACGAGCCCCTCGGAACGCGCCAGCGACAGCTTGCCCACCAGATCCCGATTCAGACCTTCCGTGGCCATGAAGCGATAGCGCTCCCCGGCCTTGTCCGCGAGATAGACGGAACAGACTTCCGTGCCGATGGCACGACGGACACGTTCGACGATGATGCGCAGCGCCGCGTCCAGATCGGGCGCCGAGTTGACCTCCTGCACGATGCTGCGCAGCGTATCGAGCATGAACGCATCCGGATGAGTGGGGGGCCTGCGCCCCCTCCGGCGTCAGCCCTCGTCGAGGGGCAGCCTCGGCGCCAGTTCGGCCAGGGCCCGTCGATAGACGTCCCGCTTGAACGATACCACCTGGCCGAGGGGATACCAGTAGGAGACCCAGCGCCAGTAGTCGAACTCGGGCTTCTCCGAGGTATCGAAGCGCACGTGCGTGTCCTCGCCGAGCATGCGCAGCAGGAACCACTTCTGCTTCTGGCCGACGAAGGAGGGCGTCGTGTTGTTGCGCAGCATGCGGCGAGGGAGACGGTAGCGGAGCCAGCCGCGGGTACAGGTCACCACCTCGACCATGTCCGGCTGCAGGCCGACCTCCTCCCAGAGCTCGCGATACATGGCGTCCTCCGGCGATTCACCCTCGTGGATGCCGCCCTGGGGGAACTGCCAGGCATCCCGTCCGCCGACCCGGCGCGCCCAGAGCACACGACCGCTGTCGTTGGCGAGCACGATGCCGACATTGGGCCTGAAACCGTCGCGATCGATCACGGCACTACCATCGAGAAGACACGTCCATCGGTCATTCTTTCACCACCGCTCCACGGCGGGCAACGCATCGGGTGGCTCGCGCGGGATCCCCGCGGGGCAGGGACGCCTCACATGGCGCCGCCCCGGCCGGGCTGGAGTACACGCACGAAGGCAGCCTTGAGATAGTCCGATTCCGGGATCGCCGGATGGAACGGATGATCCGGCCCCGCACCGGCAACGCCGAGGCAGTGGGCCTGGCGCTCCACGTGACGGGCTGCGCCGCGCAGCGCTTCCCTCAGCATGGCCCGGTCGAAGTGAAGGGAACAGGAGCCGAACACGAGCAGCCCCCCGTTGCGGGTGAGGCGCATGCCCAGGGCGGCGAGACGCTCATAGGCGCGTTGCCCGGCCTTGAGATCCTTGCGCCGCTTGATCAGGGCCGGAGGATCGATCACCACCACGTCGAAGCGCTCCCCCGCATCGGCGAGTTCGCCGAGGACGGCGAAGGCATCGCCACGACGGAGATCGACGCGATCCGCCACGCCCTGCAGCGCAGCATTCTCGCCGAGACCCTCGAGGGCGGGCGCCGAACCATCGACGGCCATGAGCGATGCCGCACCGCCGGCAAGCGCCTGCAGGCCCCAGGCACCCAGGTAGGAGAAGGCATCGAGCACGCGTGCCTCGGCCAGGAAGGGCGCGAGCCGGGCCCGGTTCTCCCGGTGATCGTAGTACCAGCCCGTCTTCTGCCCGCCCGTGAGGGAGATCTCGAAGCGCACGCCGTTCTCCGTGAGCGGGATCCGCTCCGGCAGGGGCTCGCCGATCACGTCGAGATACTTTTCCAGGTGCTCGATGTCACGCATGCCGCCATCGTGCTTGAAGACGATGGAGCGCGGCGCCACGACCTTGCGCAGCGCGTCGATGACGAGATCCCGGCGCCGCTCCAGACCCGCGGTACTGAGCTGCACCGACAGGACGTCCCCGAAGCGATCCACGACCATGCCCGAGAGCGCATCCCCCTCGCCGAAGACCAGGCGATAGCAGCCCTGACCCGGGTAGAGCCGTTCGCGAAGCGCCAGGGCATCGGCGATGCGCGCCTCAAGGAGCCCCTGATCCAGACCCACTTCCGCGTCCCGGCTGACCACGCGGGCGCAGATCAGCGCATGGGGATTGACGAGGACGCGGCCGAGAGGCTTGCCCGAATCGTTCACGAGCACGGCCTCGTCGCCCGCCTGGAAATCCTTCAGGGGGGTCGCGCCCACGTCGATCTCGTTGGAGTAGACCCACAGATGGCCCTGGCGGATCCGTCGATCCTCGCGCGGCTTGAGCTTCAGGATCTCCAAAGGCTTCTCCTCCAGCACAGGGGGTCGGCAGGGCCGGTCCCGGACGCTGCGCTATCATCGCCCCCCCGGACGACACCGAGAGGACCTTCATGGCGGACGCGAGCAGGCACGAGCGCCTCGGCAATCGCCTCGGCGACGCGAGCAGCCCCTACCTTCTCCAGCACGCGGACAATCCGGTGGACTGGCAGCCCTGGGACGATGCAGCCCTCGCCGCCGCCCGCAGCCGCAATCAGCCCATCCTGCTCTCCGTGGGCTACGCCTCCTGCCACTGGTGTCACGTGATGGCCCACGAATCCTTCGAGGATCCGCGCACGGCCGAGTCCATGAACGCCCGCTTCGTGAACATCAAGGTCGACCGCGAGGAGCGACCCGACCTGGATCGCGTCTACCAGACCGCGCACCAGATCCTCACCCAGCAGGGCGGTGGCTGGCCGCTGACCCAGTTCCTGGACCCCCATTCGCTGCGGCCGTTCTTCAGCGGTACCTACTTCCCTCGCAGCGCACGACCGGGCCTCCCCGCCTTCGGGGATCTGCTCGAACGCGTCGCGACGGTCTGGGAGGAGCGCCGGGAGGACCTGCTGGCGCAGGGCGAGAAGCTACAGGAGATCTTCGACGCCCTCAACGCGCAGGGTTCCGGGCAGTCCCAACTCCCCGACGCGGCCGTCCTCGACGCCGCGCGGGCACAGCTCGCGTCCGCCTATGACCGCGTCGACGGCGGATTCGGCGATGCTCCGAAGTTTCCCATGCCGAGCCAGATCGAACGCCTCCTGAGGCATGCCGCCCGCAGCACACGCCTGGGCCAGTCGGATCGCGATGCGCGCGACATGGCCCTGCACACGCTGACGAGAATGGCGAGGGGCGGCATCTTCGATCATCTCGGCGGTGGCTTCTGCCGCTACGCGACGGACCGCAGCTGGACCGTCCCCCATTTCGAGAAGATGCTCTACGACAACGGTGCGCTCCTGGCGCTCTATGCCGATGCCATGACGATCGCGCCGGATGCGCTCTTCGAGACCGCGGTGCGGGAGACTGCCGGCTGGCTGCTGCGCGAGATGCAGGCGCCCGAGGGCGGTTTCTACGCGGCGCTCGATGCGGACTCGGACGGCGGCGAGGGTCGCTTCTACGTCTGGCATCGCGAGCAGATCAAGGGACTGCTCGATGCAGAGGAGTACCGGTTGATCGCGACGCTCTACGGCGTCGACAAACCAGCGAACTTCGAGGGCATGTGGATCCTCTGCCGCCGCGACGCCTGGCGCGCCGTGGTGGAGCGGCTGGAGCTGGAGCCGTCCCGCGCGGACGAACTCCTCGCCAGCGCCCGGCGGAAACTGCTCGCCGAGCGGGCAACACGACCCCGCCCGCAGCGGGACGACAAGATCCTGGCCGCCTGGAACGGCCTGGCGATCCGGGGCCTGGCCCGGGCCGCACGGGTACTCGGCAACGAGGACTGGGCCGACGCCGCGACCCGCGCCATGGACTTCGTTCGGACGAGCATGGTGCACGAGGGTCGACTGCACGCGGCCTGGACGGGAGGCACACTCGGACCCACCGCCTTTCTCGAGGACCACGCGGCCCTGCTGGAAGCACTGATCGAGCTGCTCCAGCTGCGCTGGCGGGATCGGGACGCACGCTTCGCGGTCATGCTCGCCGAAGCGCTCTGCACCCGCTTCGCGGACCCCGAGGGCGGATTCTTCCAGACCGCGCATGACGCCGAGACCCTGATCTACCGCCCGAAGCCGGCCATGGACGAGGCGATCGCCGCCGGCAACGCCATGGCGGCGCGGGGTCTCCTGCGCCTGGGGCATCTGTTCGGTCGAACAGACTGGCTGGAGGCGGCCAGCGGGACCCTGCGCTGGGCCGGCGCGGCCCTGGCGCGCGCCCCCCATGCGCACTGCGCGCTGCTCGATGCGCTCGAGGACCTCCTCGAACCGCCGACGCAGATTCTCGTCAGCGGGCCCGACGCCGAGGCCTGGGTCCGGCCGCTGCGCAGCGGCCACCATCCGGAGCGGAGCCTGTTCGTGCTGCCGAGCGAGCGCGACGAGGATCTGCTGCTGCCCCCCTATCTCCCCGAGGACGCTCCCACGGGTACCACCGCCTGGATCTGCACCGGCAGCGCGTGCTCGCTGCCGATCACCCGACCCGACGCGCTGCGCGGCGCCCTGGGGGGCGCCAAGGTGGTGAGCCTCGTGCGCTAGTGTCCGTCAGACGGCGTCTGCCGCAGGCTTCCAGACGAGGTCGAGCTGGCGCGCGGCACGCACGTCGTCGAGACGCTTCACGGGTAGGGTGAAGGGTGCGGCGCGCACCATCTCCGGATGCTCCCGGGCCTCGTCGCGGATCCGGCAGAGAATGTCGACGAAGGCATCGAGTTCCTCGCGCGTCTCCGTTTCCGTGGGTTCGATGAGCCAGCACTCGGGCACCAGGAGCGGGAAGTAGGTCGTGGGCGCGTGATGGCCGTAGTCGAGCAGGCGCTTGGCCAGATCCATCGCGGAGGTGCCGCAGGCCTTCTCCAGTGCCGCGAAGGTGAGGATGAACTCGTGACTCGCGCGGCGCCGGGGATAGGCGAGATCGAAGCCCTCGTCCGCGAGGCGACGGGCAAGATAGTTCGCGTTCAGGGTGGCGAACTCGCCCACGCGGTTCATGCCCTCGCGACCCAGCATGAGCGCGTAGGAGAGCGCGCGCACCAGGATGCCCGCGTTGCCCATGAACGCGGACAGATGTCCGATGCTCCCGGGCAGATCGTCGAGGTCCTGCCAGCGGTAGACCGGACCGTCCGGCCCCTCTTCTCGCAGTACCGTGGGCGTCGGCAGATGGGGCAGCAGCCGCTCACCCACACCCACCGGACCCGCCCCCGGGCCGCCGCCGCCGTGCGGCGTCGCGAAGGTCTTGTGCAGGTTCATGTGCAGCACGTCGAAGCCCATGTCGCCGGGCCGGACCTTGCCGAGGATGGCGTTCAGGTTGGCGCCGTCGTAGTAGAGCAGGCCACCGACCTCGTGCACGGCATCCGCGATCTCGCCGATCTTCCGCTCGAAGACACCGCAGGTGCTGGGATTGGTCATCATCAGGCCGGCGGTCTGCGGCCCGAGCGCGCGCTTCAGGTCTTCCAGATCCACGTCGCCGTCGGCATCGACCTTCACCTCGCGCACGGCGTAGCCGCACATGACTGCCGTCGCCGGATTGGTGCCGTGGGCCGCTTCCGGCACGATGATCTCCCGGCGCTCGTGATCGCCGCGAGACTCGTGATAGGCGCGGATCATGGCCACGCCGGCGAACTCGCCCTGGGCGCCGGCCATGGGCGCGAGAGAGACGCCTCGCATGCCGGTGACGTCGGCAAGGATCGTCTGCAGGTCGTGGTAGACGCTCATGAGCCCCTGCGACAAGGCATCGGGGGCGAGCGGATGACGGCCGAGGAAACCGGGCAGGCTCGCCGCCTTGTGTGCACCCCGGGGGTTGTACTTCATGGTGCAGGACCCCAGCGGATAGAACTGGCGGTCGATGGCGAAGTTCAGGCGCGACAGATTGGTGAAGTGGCGGACCACCTGGAGCTCGGAGACCTCCGGCAAGCGCGCACGCACCGATCGCCGGAGCTCACCGGGGATGTCGTCCGCCGGAGGGGGCTCCGGCAGCATCTGGGCGCCGGCGGTGCGTCCCGGCACGGAAAGTTCGAAGAGCGTCTGGCCGACGGTCGCGGCGGGACCGATCCCGGCGCGGACGGCGCCCGTTTCGGCCTCCGCTTCGGCGGACGCGTCGGTCGGGAGGGTGCGGATCTGCGTGCTCATGGTCGCGATCTCCTTCAGGCGCAGGCGCGCGCCAGGGCGGACGCCAGGCGTTCGATGTCGGCATCGGTGCGCTTCTCGGTGGCGCAGACGAGCAGCTCGTGCGTGCGCTCCGGCCAGAAGCGCGACAGCGGCACGCCGGCGAGCAGGCGCTCCGCGGCCAGGGTCTCCACGACCTCTGCCGCCGGGCGCGGCAGACGCAGGACCGCCTCATGGAACACCGGCCCCTGGTGCACCCGCTCCACCCCCTCGATCGCCGTCAGGCGCTCGATCAGGGTGCGCGTCCGCGCATGGCAGTGCCCGGCGACCCGCTCGATGCCTTCCGCACCCATGAGGGCCATGTAGATGGTCCCGGCCGTCACCAGCAAGCCCTGGTTCGTGCAGATGTTCGAGGTCGCCTTGTTGCGACGGATGTGCTGCTCGCGCGCCTGCAGGGTGAGCGCGTAGCCGGTGCGCCCGTCGAGGTCCAGGGTGCGCCCGACGATGCGACCCGGCATCTGGCGCACGAAGCTCTCGCGACAGCACATGAAGCCGAAGTAGGGCCCCCCTGATGCCATGGGGATGCCGAACGGCTGGCCATCGCCCACGGCGATGTCCGCGCCGGTCTCGCCCCACTCACCGGGCGGTGCGAGCAGCGCGAGGGCGATGGGATTGACCACGGCGATCACGAGCATGCCCGCCGCGTGGGCGGCATCCGTGAGCGCGCCGACCGCCTCGAGGCGACCGAAGAAGTTCGGCTGCTGGATCACGAGGCCCGCCACATCCTCGGCGGCCAGTGCGGTGATCGCCGCCGGATCGATGCAACCATCCCGATCGGCCGGAATCTCCGTGAGCTCGATGCCCTGGTTGCCGACGATGGCCTCCGTCGCCATGCGATAGAGCGGATTCAGGCTGCCCGCATAGAGCACGCGGCGGGACTTCGACTTGCGGTTCGCCCGGACCGCCATGAGGCAGGCCTCGGCCAGCCCCGACGCGCCGTCGTAGACCGAGGCGTTGGACACGTCCATGGCCGTGAGCGCAGCGATCATCGACTGGTATTCGTAGATCGTCTGCAGCGTCCCCTGGCTCGCTTCCGCCTGATAGGGCGTGTACGCGGTCATGTACTCGCCGCGGGACACCAGATCCCAGATCGCGGAGGGCACATGGTGATCGTAGGCGCCGGCACCGGCGAAGCAGACCACCTGATCGTCGCGTGCGGCACGCGCGCCCAGATCCGCGAGCATGTGCATCTCGCTGACGCCCTCGGGCACGACCGTCAGCGGGCGTGCGCGGAAGGCGGGCGGGATCTCGTCGAAGAGCGCATCGATGGAGTCCGCGCCGATGACGCGCAGCATCTCCGTGACGTCCTGCTCCGTATGGGGAATGAAGGGCATGGTGTCGTTTACGCTCCAAGACGGAACGGCGGCGCCGCGACAAGCGGCGCCGCCGAGCGGGCCCGTGGCAGATCGAGAGGCGGCGCAGCGCGGGTCAGTGCGCGTCCTGCTCCGCGACTTCGCTGTAGGCTTCGGCGTCGAGCAGCTCGTCCAGTTCGCCGGCATCGGCGAGGCGCAGCCGGAAGAACCAGCCCTCCCCGTAGGGATCGCTGTTGATCTTCTCCGGTGCGTCCTCCAGGGCCGTGTTCACGGCGATGACGGTGCCGGACAGGGGGGCGTAGATGTCGGAGGCCGCCTTCACGGACTCCACGACCCCGGCCTCGTCGCCGGCATTGAGGTGCGTATCCACCTCGGGAAGCTCGACGAAGACCACGTCGCCGAGCGCATCCTGGGCATGGTCGGTGATGCCGATGGTGACCGTGCCGTCCTCTTCGCGCCGCGCCCACTCGTGGGTCCGGGCATAGCTGAGGTCACTCGGGATGCTGCTCATCGCGGACGTGCTCCTGCTCGATACGGATACCGGTCCCCGGCTCTCGACGGCCTGCGCCGGGGCAGAGGGCATTCTGTGGCGATGCGGCCTGCAGGAACAAGCCCGACGCAGGTCGACCCCCGGGGTCACCCGGGGCCGCGAAGTGTACCGATCTGGCGCGCCGGTGCCAGCTCCGCCCCGCTCCGGGGACCGCGCCGGACCCGTCGCGATTCAGTCGATCCGGCTGCGTCCGTGGCGCACGAAGGGCGGACGGACGACGCGGACAGGCAGCTGCCGGCCGCGCACCTCCACGGTGAGCGGGTCGGTGCCGACGGCGGCGCTCTTGATCCGAGCCAGGCCGATGCCGCGCCCGAGCGTGGGGGAGAAGGCACCGCTGGTGAGTGCGCCGACCACTTCGCCGTCGAGGAGGACGGGCTGATCCCGCCGCAGCACCCCGCGCTCCTCCAGGACCAGGCCGACGAGCCGCTGCGGGACGCCGTTCGCCTTCTGGCGCTCGAGGGCATCGCGGCCGATGAAGGTCCGCTCCGGAGGATCGAAGGCGACGGTCCAGGCCATGGCCGATTCCAGGGGCGTGACGGACTCGTCCATGTCCTGGCCGTAGAGGTTCATGCCTGCCTCGAGGCGCAGCGTATCCCGTGCACCCAGACCCGCGGGGACCACACCGGCCGCCGTCAGGGCGTCCCAGGCCTGCAGGGCCGCCTCGTGGGGAAGGATCACCTCGAAGCCGTCCTCCCCCGTGTAGCCCGTGCGGGCCAGGAAACGGCCGGCGTCCTCGACGAAATGGAAGGGCGTACAGCCCCCGAGGCCCTCGGCCGCGGCGCCGAGCCAGGGCCGTGCGCGGGCCAGGGCCTCGGGGCCCTGTACGGCGAGCATGGACAGCTCCTCCCGCTCCCGGAGCGTCACGCCGGGCAGGCAGCGCTTGCGCATCCAGGCCAGGTCCTTCTCGCGGGTCGCCGAGTTCACGACCAGTCGCCAGCCCGCTTCGCGACGATAGACGATGAGATCGTCGAGGACGCCCCCATCATCGTCGAGCATGGCCGTGTAGAGCGCGTGGCCCGCGCCTTCGAGCCGGGCGACGTCCCCCGCGAGCAGGCCACGCAGCCAGTCCTCGGCGGCCGCGCCCGTGACGTCGACGACGGTCATGTGGGAAACGTCGAACAGGCCCGAGTCGCGGCGTACGGCATGGTGCTCCTCGAGCTGGGAGCCGTAGTGCAGGGGCATGTCCCAGCCGTGGAAGTCGACCATCCGGGCGCCGGCGGCGACATGACGATCGAAGAGGGCAGTGCGCTGACCCATGACGATTTCCTGCAAGGCAGTGGGTGAAGGGCCGCGTCAGGCCGTGAGGCCCAGGGCGTGCACCATGAGCCGACGCTTGATCGTCGCGGAGCCGTCGGTGAAGCGCAATCCGGCGTTGCGCAGCAGCCGGATGCCGAGCTGATCCGCACCGAAGAGCCGTTTCAGCCCGAGCAGACTGCCGAGCATCAGGGCATTCTCGCCACGCCGCTCGCGCTCGTAGCGTGCGAGGAGATTCGGATCGAGGAGCGGACCCGTGGCACGGATCCGGTCGAGCTCGGTCACGAGCCTGCGCACGTCGCGAAGGCCGAGATTGACCCCCTGGCCCGCCAGCGGGTGCACGACGTGCGCCGCGTCGCCGACGAGGACGACACCGGGTGCGACGTAGCGCCGAGCGTGGATCTGCACGAGCGGAAAGCCGATGCGTCGATCCACGGCGAGGATGTCGCCCAGTCGTCGCTCGAAGGCGCGCCCCAGCGCCGCGGCGAAGGCTGCGTCATCCAGCGCGGCGACCTCCTCCGCCCGGGCACGGTCCAGGGACCAGACCACCGCGCAGCGGTGGCGGCCATCGGGGTGGTCCGGCAGGGGCAGGAAGGCGAGCGGGCCCGTCGGCAGGAATCGCTGCCAGGCCGTATGGCCGTGCGGGCGCTCCGTGGCCACCACGGTCGCGATCGCGGTCTGCCCCGTGTCCGTTTCTTCCGTGCCGATCCCGGCCAGTTCGCGCACCCTGGAGCGTGCGCCATCGGCCGCGAGCACCAGCCGCCCCCCGAGCCGGGTGCCGTCGTCGAGCGCGATGGAGATGCCGGCGCCAGGATCCACGCTCAGGGCCGTGACGCCTGCACCGGTCCGCAGGGTGACGCCCTCGTCCCGGAGGCACTGCCAGAGACGCCGCAGCACCCGGATGTTCTCCACGATCACCCCGAGGGAGGGCTGACCGAGCTCCGCAGCCTCGAAGCGGATGCGTCCCGTCCCCTCCGCATCCCAGACCTCCATGGCGCCGTAGCGCTCGGCGGCCGCCTCGAGCTCCGTGTCCCACGCGCCGACCTCCCGCAGCAGCGCGAGGGAATCCGGCGCCAGGGCCACGGTACGCAGATCGACCCCCAGAGACCCGGCAGACGGGGCGGCCGACTGCGGCGGGGCGCGCTCGACGAGCGTCACCGCATGGCCACGACGGGCGAGGGACAGGGCGGCGGTGGCGCCGACCAGCCCGCCGCCGACCACGAGCAGGGGCGCGCTCGACCGGCTCATGTCGCGGCGCCCGCCATCAGCGCCTCGATGGCGTCCCGGGTCTTGGGGGCCTCGGCCGTGAGCACTTCATGTCCGTCGCGGGTGACCGCCACGTCGTCCTCGATGCGGATGCCGATGCCCCGGAACGCATCGGGTACGCCTTCGAGATCTGCAGGGAAGTAGAGCCCCGGCTCGACGGTGAGCACCATGCCGGCCTCGAGTTCGCGCCAGGCCTCACCGATGCGGTAGTCACCGACATCGTGCACGTCCAGACCGAGCCAGTGAGAACTCTTGTGCACACAGTAGGGCCGGGCCGCGTCGCTCTCGAGGAGCTCGTCGAGCGCACCCCGGAGCAGGCCCAGGTCCACGAGCCCTGCGGTGAGCAGCCGCATCGCCGCCTCGTGCGGGGCGTTGAAGTGCGCGCCGGGACGGACCGCGTCGATCGCGGCCAGCTGTGCCTCCAGCACCAGATCGTAGAGCTCCGCGCAGGCGCCCTCGAAGCGGCCGTTCACGGGAAAGGTGCGCGTGATGTCCGCCGCATAGCCTCGGAACTCGCAGCCCGCATCGATGAGGACGAGCCCCGCGTCACCCAGGGGCGCGTCGTTGCGCACGTAGTGCATGGTGCAGGCATTGTCGCCGGCCGCGACGATGCACTCGTAGGCCGGCCCCGTGGCGCCGCCGCGCCGGAAGGTCCAGAGCAGTTCGGCCTCGAGATCGCGCTCGTTGGCGCCGGGGACGCAATGCTGCATCGCACGCACGTGGGCCGCAGACGAGATGCGTGCTGCCTCGCGCATCTGGCGCAGTTCGGCCGGCGACTTCACCAGCCGCATGTCGTGCAGCAGATGACCGATGTCGACGAATTCGCAGGGGGGCAGCGCGCTCGCGCCGAGCAGGGTCCGGATCCCGTTCACCCAGGCCAGCACGCGTCGATCGAAGTCCGCGTCGGAACCGACCGCGAAATAGACCCGACGGCGGCCTTCGAGGATGCCCGGCAGGATCTCGTCGAGATCACCCACCGGAAAGGCGTCGTCGAGTCCCAGGGTCTCGGCGGCGGCCTCCGGACCGAGGCGCGCGCCGTCGTAGCGCTCGGCGCGGGCGTCGTGATCGCGGCAGAAGAGGATCTGTTCCGCAGCGCTGCGGCCGGGCGCGAGGAGCAGCAGGGCTTCGGGCTCCTCGAAGCCCGTGAGATAGAGGAAGTCCGAGTTCTGGCGGAACGGATAGGCCGTGTCACCGTTGCGCAGACGTACCTGCGCGGCCGGCACGAGCACGGCCGCATCGTCGCCGACCAACGCCATGAGCGCCTTGCGGCGTCGCGCATACTCCGTGGCGGGGACCGGAGCGACGGTCACGCGTTCCCCTCCGGACGCTCCTGGTCCGCGTCCTCCAGCGCATCGCGGGCGGCGAGGATCAGCAGCACCGCCATGCGGACGTACTCCGTGAGCTCCGTGAAGTCCTGCTCCTCGTCCTCCGCGCCATCGACGTCCGCTTCCACCTGGGTGATGGCCGCAAGATCGCGCAGGGCCGTCACCGCGTCCTCCTCCAGGCCCTCGAGCGATCCCCCCGCCAGCCCGAAGCCCGACAGGAAACCCGAGCAGAATCCACCGAGTGCGGCGAGCCGGTCCGCGAGCGCCTGATCCTCGTCCGGGAGCAGGGGCTGGAAGGCGAAATCGTCCGCATAGAGTGCTCGCGCAGCGTCGGAACGGAAGCGGGCGAGCGTCGGGTGGTCGAGCTCGAGACCGGGATCCTCGCCGGCGTGCTGCCAGAGATACTGCAGCCAGCTGTCGTCGTCGGGCGTCCGGCCCAGCGCGCAGATGCATCCGCAGAGCAGGCCGTGCAGCTCACCGGGCGTGATCCAGGGCTGGTCGGACGCGAGCGACGCGGCGGTCTCGTCCCAGTCGAGCGGGGGCATGGGCGTGAACGACATCCTGATCCGACACCGTCCCGGGCGAAGACGGTGAGAAGGGCCGGTGATCCTATCACCGCTCGGGGGGACCGTCAGGGCACGACGATCGGTCCGGACCGCGCGCGCAGCGGTCCCCGGGCGCGTTGACCCGTTTCCGACGCGCGACCTATAGTGCCATTCGCCATCTTTTTCGAGCCCTGCCGTGCTCATGAGCCCAATCGACCTGTCTGCGCTGGAGCGCCGGATCGACGAACTCGTCCGCCTCTGCGACCAACTCACGCGAGAGAATCAGGCCCTGCAGGCCCGTCATCAGGACTGGGCACACGAGCGCGCGCGCCTCGTCGAGAAGAACGAACTGGCCAAGCACAAGGTGGAATCCATGATCGGTCGCCTCAAGTCCCTGGAGCAGGAGGGATGACGGCCGCCTCGGGGACGCCTGCCATCACGGTGACCGTGCACATCCTCGACCGTGAGTACCAGGTCAGCTGTCCGCCGCAGGAGCGCGCGGCCCTCGAGCAATCCGCCCGCCATCTCGACCAGCAGATGCGCGAGATCCGCGCCACCGGGAAGATCGTCGGGCTCGAGCGCATCGCCGTCATGGCCGCCCTGAACCTCAGCCACGAGCTGCTCACGACCACCTCGGATCGCGATCACCTCCAGCAGGGCACCCAGGAAGAGGTCGATCGTCTCGCCGAACGGCTCGGAGCCGCCCTCGGCGACCTGCGGCAGTTGAAGCTCGGCTGAATGGTTCGCGGGGCACGGACGCCAGTGCGCTATACTGGTGCCGTTCCCTGGGGTGCTCGCCAGCTGACGAAGTCCTCGAGCCTTATAGTTTTACCAGGGGGCAAAGTGCCAGTGCCGGTGTGCATGTCCGCGCGACGGAAAGCCTGAGGTACGGCCTGCGCCTCCACCTTGAACCTCGGGGTTCAAGGGCGCACTCGGCAGCGGCATCTCCGGGGAGCCTTTGCCGCACGATGAACCAGCCACCATCCATGCCAGCGAACGCGGAACGCCGCCGCCTGCGTCGCGTGATGCGTGCACGGCGCCGCGCCCTCGACGCGCGGGCACAGCGCCGCGCCGCGGCCGGCCTCGCCGAGGTCCTGTCCTGCGCGCTGCGCCATCCCTGGCCGCACCGGATCGCGTTCTATCTGGCGCGCGACGGCGAGATCGACCCCGACCTGACCGTCACGCCCCTCGCCGAACGCGGCTGCAGCCTGTTCCTTCCGCGCATCGATCCGCTCCGCGGCGGCTCGGACCGACTCCGCTTCACGCCCTTTGAACCGGCGATGGCCATGCGCCGCAATCGTCTCGGCATTCCCGAGCCCGACACCAGCCACACCGTGCCCCCCTGGACCCTGGACGTCGTGCTCATGCCCCTCGTCGCCTTCGATCGCCGCGGTGGACGCCTCGGCATGGGTGGCGGCTTCTACGACCGGAGCTTCTCCGCCCTGCGACCGCGCCCGAGGCAGCCACTGCTCATCGGCATCGCGCACAGCATCCAGGAGGTCGAGCGCGTCCCCACGGCGCAGCACGACGTCCCGCTCGACGGCATCGCGACGGAGCGGGACGTCCACTGGGTCTCGCAGCGCGTCACGCGCCGCTCTGCTGCGCGCAGGAAGGGCCCGCGCTCGTGACCGCGCGCGCCCTGCTGCGCATGGGTGACCCACGGCTGCGCGTGCCCGCCGAACCGGTCACCGAGGCCATGCGGACGAGCGGAGCGCTCGCCGAACTCGTCGACGACATGGTGGACACGCTCGATGCAGCCGGCGGCATCGGTCTCGCCGCACCGCAGATCGGTGTGTCGCTGCGCGTGGCCATCATCCGTCTGCAGGGCGGACCCAGTCGCTACGGCGAGCTGCCGGTGATCCCGCTGACGGTGTACCTCAATCCGGAAATCGAGATTCTCGATGCCACGCTGCAGGGATTCTGGGAGGGCTGCCTCTCGGTACCGGGCCTGCGCGGCTTCGTCGAACGTCCTCGCAAGGCCCGCGTGCGCTGGTCCGAACTCGATGGATCGATGCGGCAGTGCGAGCTGGAGGGCTTCGTCGCGACCGTCTTCCAGCACGAATTCGATCACCTGGACGGCAGACTCTACGTCGATCGCATGCGCGACCTGCGCCAGCTCGTCTTCGAGGACCAGTTGGACGGTTGGCTGGCGGCGCAGCAAGCGCAGGAAAGCTAGCGGGCCCGGAGACGGGCGCGACCGCCCGCACGGGCCCCGCAGCCGTCTTCAGGACAGGAACTGCGTGTAGGCCGGGTTGTCCGTTTCTTCCCAGAAGCGATAGCCCGTCGCGGCGAGGGATCGCAGCAGGTCGCGCCGCTCCCCGCTCGGCGCCTGGAAGGCCACGAGCACCCGGCCCCAGGCGGCACCGTGATTGCGGTAGTGGAACAGGGAGATGTTCCAGCGCTCACCGAGCAGACCGAGGAAGTTCATGAGCGCACCGGGGCGTTCCGGGAACTCGAAGCGGAACAGGAACTCGTGCCGATCGACCGGTGAACGTCCGCCGACCAGGTGCCGCACGTGCACCTTGGCCATCTCGTTGTCGGTCATGTCCGTGACCGGATAGCCCTCGGCCCCGAGTCGCTCGACCAGCGCCGCTCGATCGGCGGCCTCGGCGATGGACAGACCCACGAAGACATGGGCGTTCTGCGGATCGGCGAAGCGATAGTTGAATTCCGTGACCGCGCGCTTGCCGATGGTCCGGCAGAAGCGCCGGAAGCTGCCCGGACGTTCGGGAATCGTCACCGCCAGGATCGCCTCGCGCTTCTCGCCGATCTCCGCCCGTTCCGCCACGTGACGCAGGCGGTCGAAGTTGACGTTGGCGCCGCTGTTGATGGCGACCAGGGTGCGATCGCGAACGCCCTGCTCGGCCACCCACTTCTTCAGGCCGGCGATGGACAGGGCACCTGCAGGTTCCGACAACGCACGGGTGTCGTCGAAGACGTCCTTCACCGCGGCGCAGATCTCGTCCGTGTCGACGGTCACCACCTCGTCGACGTGGTCCCGGGCCACACGGAAGGTCTCCTTGCCCACCTGCGCCACGGCCACGCCGTCGGCGAACAGATCCAGGGTCTCGAAGGGCAGGCGCACGCGGCGCCGCGCCCGCATCGCCGCGGCGAGACAGGCGGAGCCTTCGGACTCCACGCCGATGACGCGCACGGACGGCCGCAGATACTTCACGTAGGCCGCGATCCCCGCGATGAGACCGCCCCCACCCACGGGAACGAAGATCGCGTCGATGGTGCCCGGATGCTGGCGCAGGATCTCCATGCCGACCGTGCCCTGGCCGGCGATGATCAGCGGATGATCGTAGGGCGGTACCCAGGTATAGCCGTGGGTCTCCATCAGCTCGCGGGCATGCGCCGAAGCGCCGTCGTAGCTGTCACCGGCGAGAATCACCTGGGCACCCAGGGCGCGCACCGCATCGATCTTGATGTCCGGCGTGTTCGTGCCCATGACGATGGTGGCGCGCACTCCGAGCCGCGACGCGGCCAGCGCGACCCCCTGTGCATGATTGCCGGCAGACGCTGCGATGACGCCACGACGGCGCTCCGCCTCCGACAGCGCCACCATCATGTTGTAGGCGCCCCGGACCTTGAAGGAATAGATCGGCTGCAGGTCCTCGCGCTTGATGAGCACCTGGTTCCCCAGGCGCGTGGAGAGCATCCGCGCCGCATCCAGCGGCGTTTCCACCGCAACGTCGTAGACGCGCGCCTCGAGGATGCGCTTCACGTAGCGCTCGAGCATGGCCATGGGCTCCTGCAGAAGAAGGGGGTCCTACGGGGCGCCTCCGAGGCGTCGGTCGGCGACGGCCGCAGCGCAGCCTACTGGGCTGTCTCCGAGGCCGCCAGCGATTCGGGGCGGTCCCCAGGCCGAGGTCGCACGACCCTGCGCCGCGCCGTCGGGACACCGAAGGCGCGCCGGCGGTACCATGCGCGCCTCCCGACAGGAGACCACCGTGGACCAGGACACCAAGAAGCGCCAGGTCGCCGAAGCCGCGCTGAGCGCCGTGGAGCCCGATCTCGTGAGCGGGGCCATCATCGGCGTGGGCACCGGCTCGACGGCCAATCACTTCATCGATGCCCTGGCGCGCGCGAGGACGCGCTTCGATGGCGCGGTCGCGAGTTCCGAGGCCTCCGCACGGCGCCTTCGGTCGCACGGCATCCGCGTCCTCGACCTCAACGAAGCGGGCACGCTGCCCGTCTACGTGGACGGCGCGGACGAGGCAGACGGCGACCTCGCCCTGATCAAGGGCGGTGGCGGCGCGCTGACGCGGGAGAAGATCGTCGCGGCCGCCTCGACGCGCTTCCTGTGCATCGTCGACGAAAGCAAGATCGTCGAGCGCCTGGGCGCCTTTCCCCTGCCCATCGAAGTCATCCCCATGGCCCGGGCCCTGGTCGAGCGAAAGCTGCAGGCGCTGGGTGCCACCACGCAGCTGCGCCCGGATTTCGTCACCGACAACGGAAACCTCATCCTCGACGTACGGGGCCTCGATCTCACCGAACCCGCCGGCGCCGAGCGACGGCTGAACGATCTGGTCGGGGTGGTCTGCAACGGCCTCTTCGCCCTGCGCGGCGCCGATCAACTGCTGATCGGACGGGCCCACGAGGTCGAGCTGCGTACGCGCCCCGACGCGGCATGACCGCGCGTGCCGGCCCCGGGCAGGTTGCTGAACAGGTGCTGGACGGACCTTCCCGACACGCTCCTAGAGCAGCTTCCCCGGATTGAGGATGCCGTCCGGGTCGAAGAGACCCTTGATGCCCCGCATCAGCGCGATCTCGGCCTCCGAGCGCGAGTAGCCGAGATGGTCGCGCTTGAGCAGCCCCACGCCATGTTCGGCGCTGACGCTGCCGCCGTGGCGCCGGACGATCTCGAACACGCCCTTCGACACCTGGTGACAGCGTGCGTAGAAATCCGCCTGGGCGAGGGCGTCGGGCTTGAGGATGTTGAGGTGCAGGTTGCCGTCACCGATGTGACCGAACCAGACCACCTCGAGATCGGGATAGGCATCGGCGACCAGCGCATCGACCTCGGCGAGGAAGTCCGGCACGGCCGCGACGCGCACGGCGATGTCGTTCTTGTAGGGCGTCCAGCGGGAGATGGTCTCGGAGATGTCCTCGCGGAGCCGCCATAGACGCCGCGCCTGTTCCTCCGACTGACTCATGACGCCATCGACGGCCCAGCCCTCGCCGACACAGTGCTCGAACACTTCGAGCGCCACCTCGGTGCCCGCATCCTCGAATTCGATGAGCGCGTAGAACGGGCAGGGCTCGGCGAAGGGCCGCGCCAGGCCCGTGCGTTCGATCACCTTGCTCAGGGCCAGCTCCGAGAAGAACTCGAAGGCACTCGGATCGAGGCGCGCCCGGAACGCTGCGAGCACGTCCATGACGTGCGGAAACGCCGGCAGACCCAGCACCAGCACCGACGCAGGGGCCGGCGCGTGGGTCAGGCGCAGCGTCACCTCCGTGATCAGGCCCAGGGTCCCTTCGGAGCCGATCATGAGCTGGCGCAGATCGTAGCCGGTGTTGTCCTTCACCAGGCCACGACCGAGCTCGAGCACCTCGCCGACCCCGGTCACCACACGCAGCCCCGCGACCCAGTCACGGGTCATGCCGTAGCGGATCACCTGGATGCCGCCGGCGTTGGTGGCGACGTTGCCACCGATCTGCGAGGAGCCCGAGGAGGCGAAGTCCACCGGATAGGCGAGCCCGTGCTCCGCCGCCGTCTCCTGCACGACCTGCGTGACGACGCCCGGCTGGCAGCGCAGCAGACGCCCGGCGGGATCGAAGTCGAGCACCCGGTTCATGCGGTCGAAGGACACGACCACCTCGCCTGCCGGCGCCACCGCACCGCCGGACAGACCGGTGCGTCCACCGGAGGGCACCAGGGCGAAGCCATGGCGTCGCGCAAGCCCGACGAGTTCGACCACCTCGCCTTCGTCGTCCGGGAAGACGACCGCCGAGGGCGCCACCGGGAAGCTGCGCGTCCAGTCACGACCCCACTCCGCGAGGGTCTGCGCATCCTGTCTGAAACGGGCCCCGAACAGCGCTTCCAGCGCGGCCGCGGCCGCGTCCGTCAAGGCGTCGACAGGGATCGGTGCGGTGGACGACATGGACAGGCGCCGGGCAGTCGCGAAGGCCGTCCATGCTACCATGCGCGCCCTCCGAACCCCGATGCATGGCCCTCCATGAGCACCGCGTCCATCACCCGTACGTCCCTCGACAAGGCCAAGATCCGCATCCTGCTGCTCGAGGGGATCAGCGAGACGGCGGTCGAGAATTTCGCCCGCGCCGGCTACCGGAACGTCGAGCTCATGCCCGGGTCCCTGCCCCGCGAGGATCTCCTCGAGGCCGTGGCCGGCGCCCACATGATCGGCATCCGCTCGCGCACCCAGCTCGACGACGAGGTCTTCGCGGCGGCACGCCGGCTCATGGCCGTGGGCTGCTTCTGCATCGGCACCAATCAGGTCGATCTCGACGCGGCCATGCGCCGCGGTGTCCCGGTGTTCAACGCGCCCTACTCGAACACGCGCAGCGTCGCCGAACTGGTCCTCGGAGAGGCCATCCTGCTGCTGCGCGGCATCCCCGAGAAGAGTGCCCTGGCGCACCGCGGCATCTGGCAGAAGTCCGCGAAACACAGCTACGAGCTGCGCGGCAAGACCCTGGGGATCGTCGGCTACGGCAACATCGGTTCGCAGCTCGGTGTGCTCGCCGAATCCTTCGGCATGCGGGTGCGCTTCTACGACGTCGTCCGCAAGCTCAAGCTGGGCAATGCCGAGCAGGTCGACAGCCTTCGCGAACTGCTCGGACAGTCCGACGTGGTCACGCTGCACGTGCCCGACACACCGAGCACGCGCAACATGTTCGACGAGACCATGCTCGGCTACATGAAGCGCGAAGCCGTGCTCATCAACGCATCGCGCGGCACGGTCGTGGACATCGACGCCCTCGCGCGCACCCTGTCCGCCGAGCAACTGCTCGGCGCGGCCATCGACGTCTTTCCGAAGGAGCCGCGCAGCAACGACGACCCCTTCGAGTCGCCGCTGCGACGCTTCGACAACGTGATCCTGACGCCGCACATCGGTGGCAGCACCGTGGAGGCACAGGAGAACATCGGAGGCGAGGTGTCCGAGAAGCTCGCGCTCTACAGCGACAACGGCTCCACCATCGGCTCCGTGAACTTCCCCGAGGTGGGCCTGCCGTCGCACCCGGGCAAGCACCGCCTGCTGCACATCCATCGCAACGTACCGGGCGTGCTCTCGGCGATCAATGCGGTGTTCTCGGACAACGGCCTGAACATCTCCGCGCAGTACCTGCAGACGAACGCGGACATCGGCTACGTGGTGATCGACACGGATGCGGACCACAGCGAGATCGCCCTGGAGGGGATCCGCCAGGTGGAAGGGACGATCCGGACCCGGGTCCTGTTCTGAGCGGCAGGCGCCGGGACCCTCATCGGGGACACGGGGGCAGGGCATGCTCGACCTTCAGGACCGGCCGGCATCGAAGGGCAGCAGCGTGACGAACCGCTTCGAGGAATCCCGGGTCGACCACCGCATCCTGTCCGGCCGCCTCGGCAGGCGTGATCCGTTCGACGAGGCCGTCCCGACGCCACCGAACGCGCCGTCCCGCACCGCCGGCTGATGTCGATGGAGACGCTCGGGGGCCCGGCCTGGTTGACCCTGGCGCTCTGTGCGAGCGTCATCGGCGTCCTCGTCAGCACGCGCATCACCCCGGACCTGGTGCTCATGGCCGCGCTCACGGTGCTGAGCGTCGCGGGCGTCCTGACCCCCACCGAAGCCCTCGGTGGCTTTGCCAACGACGGTCTGATCACGGTGGCGGCGCTCTTCGTGGTCGCCGCCGGCATGCGCGATTCCGGCGCCGTGGATCTGATCGTGCAGCGCGTGCTCGGCACGCCCGGCCACTATCGGCTGGCACTGACGCGGCTGATGCTACCGGTGCTGCTCATCTCCGGGTTCCTCAACAACACGCCCGTGGTGGCGACCATGATCCCCGCGGTGCTGCGCTGGTCACGGCGCATCGCCATCCGCCCCTCGAAGCTCCTGATTCCCCTGAGCTATGCCTCCATCCTCGGCGGCACGCTCACGCTCATCGGCACCAGCACCAGCCTGGTGGTCAACGGCCAGTACCGGGCGCTCACCGGTGAAGACGGCTTCGGCCTGTTCGCCATGACCCCCGTGGGCGCACTCGTGGCCCTGGCCGGCTTCCTGTTCTTCCTGCTCACGGCGAACCGACTGCTGCCGGACCGCACCAGCCCCTCGGAGACCTTCGCCAATCCGCGCGCCTTCACCTTCGAGGTCGCCGTCGCCAGCAACGGCCCCGTGGTCGGCCTGACCATCGAGCAGGCCGGCCTGCGCAATCTGCGCCGCATGTTCCTCGCCGAGATCGAGCGGGCGGACACCATCCTCACGGCCGTCGCCCCCGAGGAGCGCCTCCAGGCGGGAGATCGCCTGGTCTTCGTGGGCGAGACGGAGGCGATCATCGACGTGCTGCGCATCAACGGGCTGGTCGCGTCCTCTGCGGAATCTCCCGTGATCGAGCGCGACGCCCAGGAGCGACGGCTCGTGGAGGCCGTGGTCTCGCCCTCCTGCGACGTGCTCGGCAGCACCATCCGCGACAGCGGCTTCCGCGAACGCTACGGCGCCGTGGTGCTTGCCGTGAACCGCAACGGCGAGCCGATCCGCGGCAACCTCGGCAGCATCCGTCTGCGACCGGGCGACGTCCTGCTCCTCGAGGCGCGCCCCGCCTTCCTCTACCGCCAGCGACGCCTGCGCGACTTCCTGCTCGTCAACGACACCGGCGAGCGCCGCCCGGCGCACGGCCGGGACCGCATCGCCTGGCTGATCCTCGCCGGCATCATCGCCCTCGCCACCAGCGGTCTGACCTCCATGCTCAACGCCTCCCTGCTCGGCGCCGGCGCCATGGTCATCGCCCGCTGCGTGCGCACCGGCGAGGCGCGCCGCAGCCTGGATCTGACCGTCCTGGTGACCATCGGCGCGAGCTTCGCGCTCGGCACGGCCCTGCAGAAGACCGGGGCGGCGGGGGCCATCGGCGCCCTCGTGCTCGACCTCGCAGGCGATCGCCCCTGGTTCCTGCTCGCCCTGACCTACGTCGCCGTATCGACCCTGACCGAACTCATCAGCAACAGTGCCGCCGCCCTGATCATGCTGCCCGTCGCGCTCAGCATCGCCGGCGGGCTGGGCCTGGCACCCGAGCCCTTCGTGATCACCACCATGATGGCGGCCTCCGCCAGCTTCGCGACCCCCCTCGGCTACCAGACCAATCTCATGGTCTTCGGTCCGGGCGGCTATCGTTTCGCGGACTTCCTGCGCACGGGCCTGCTCATGAACCTGATCGCCGGCGTCGTGACGCTCCTGGCCGTCCCGCTCTTCTTCCCGCTCCGCTGACGCGGGACGAGCCGAGGGGTCCGCCGCACGGTGCGCCGCACCCGGTACGCCGCGAGCACGACCGTTCGTCCACGGGATGCTTGCCGAACGGCTCCGGATTGCCTAGCCTGCGCGCCGCTTTGTGCAGTGCAGCACCACGGGCCCCTCCGCATCCGCCATGGAATGAAGAACCATGAACGAGTTCGTCGACGCGGCAGTGCTCGCACGCATCCAGTTCGCGTTCACCATCTCCTTCCACATCCTCTTCCCCGCGTTCAGCATCGGCCTGGCAAGCTATCTGGCCGTGCTCGAGGGGCTCTGGCTGTGGCGCCGGGATCCCGTTTTCATCAATCTCTACAGATACTTCTCGAAGATCTTCGCCCTCACCTTCGGCATGGGCGTGGTGTCCGGCATCGTCATGAGCTACCAGTTCGGGACCAACTGGGGCCCCTTCGCCGACGCCACGGGACCGATCCTGGGCCCGCTCATGGGCTACGAGGTCATGACCGCCTTCTTCCTGGAGGCCGGCTTCCTCGGGGTGATGCTGTTCGGGATGGAGCGGGTCGGCCCTCGCCTCCACTTCCTGGCCACCGTGCTCGTGGCCCTGGGCACGCTGATCTCGGCGTTCTGGATCCTGTCCGCGAGCAGCTGGATGCACACGCCCGCCGGCCACCTGGTCGGTGAGAACCAGTTCCTTCCGGAGGACTGGTTCGCGATCGTCTTCAATCCGAGCTTCCCCTACCGCCTCGTGCACATGGTGCTCGCCGCCTACCTGACGACCGCCTTCATCGTCGGCGCCGTCGGCGCGCATCATCTGCTGCGCAATCGCGACGACCGGGAAGGCCGGACCATGTTCTCCATGGCCATGTGGATGGCGCTGCTGGTCGCGCCGCTGCAGATCCTCGCCGGCGACCTGCACGGCCTGAACACCCTGGAGCATCAACCGGCGAAGGTCGCCGCCATGGAAGGGCACTACGAGACCCGTCGCGGTGCCCCCCTGATCCTGTTCGGCCTGCCCGACGACGAGGCCGAGGAGACGCGCTGGGCGATCGAGATCCCCAAGCTCGGGAGCCTGATCCTCAAGCACGACCCCGACGCCGAGATCCGTGGCCTCAAGGATTTCCCGAAGGACGAGCGGCCGCCCGCCGCACTCATCTTCTGGACCTTCCGCATCATGGTGGCCATCGGCACCGCCATGGTCGCCCTCGGGGTCGCGGGCTTCGTGCTGCGCCTGCGCGGCGACCTCTACGATCACCCGCTGTTCCTCAGGACGACGCGGCTCATGGGCCCCTCCGGGCTGGTCGCGATCCTCGCGGGCTGGATCACGACCGAGGTCGGACGGCAGCCCTTCGTCGTCTACGGCTTCATGCGCACGAGCGAAGCGATCTCGCCCGTTGCCGCACCGGCGGTCGCCTGGTCCCTGGCCCTGTTCGTGCTGGTCTACTTCATGGTCTTCGGCACCGGCACCGCCTTCCTGCTCAAGGCCATGGCCAGCCCGGCCGGCCCGGGCGAAGCGGCGCCCGAACTGCCGCAGCGCGCCGCGGGCATCACGCCGACGCCCCCCGTCCCGGCGCTGTCCGGGCGGACCGCGACCGCCAGCTGAGGAGGGGCCATGCTCGATCTGCCGACGATCTGGGCGGGCATCCTGGGCTTCGCCGTCCTGGCCTACGTGGTCATGGACGGCTTCGATCTCGGGATCGGCATCCTGTTTCCGCTCTTTCCCGAGCGTGAGCATCGGGACCGCATGGTGAACACCATCGCGCCGGTGTGGGACGGCAACGAGACCTGGCTGATCCTCGGGGGTGGCGGCCTGTTCGCGGTCTTTCCCCTGGCCTACTCGGTGCTCATGACGGCGTTCTATGCACCGCTGATCCTCATGCTGCTCGCCCTGATCTTCCGCGGCGTGGCCTTCGAGTTCCGCTTCAAGGTCCACGAGGAATCCCGACGCTGGGACCTGGCCTTCATGCTCGGCTCCATGGTGGCGACCTTCTGCCAGGGCATCGTCCTGGGTGCCTTCATCCAGGGGATCGCCGTGGACGGCCGCAGCTACGCCGGGGGCTGGTTCGACTGGCTGACGCCGTTCAGCATCTTCACGGGGCTGGCCCTGCTCGTGGGCTACGCCCTCCTCGGCGCCTGCTGGATCAACCTGAAGACCGATGGGGCGCTCCAGGCCCACGCACGGACCCTCGCGCTGCGTCTGAATCTCGCCCTGCTCGGCGCGATCGGGATCGCGAGCCTCTGGACCCCGCTGCTCAGCCCCGAGATCGCGGCGCGCTGGTTCACGCTGCCGCAGATGCTGTACCTCTCGCCGGTGCCTCTGGCGGTGCTGGCTGCCGCCTGGGCCGTCCATCGGACGCTGCAGCGGGGTCGCGAATGGGTGCCCTTCCTGCTCGCGATCGGCCTGTTCGTGGTCTCCTTCGCGGGGCTCGGCGTGAGCCTCTATCCCTACGCGGTGCCGCGGGCCATCACCCTGGCGGAGGCGGCAGGCCCGGATTCGAGCCTCAGCTTCCTGCTCGCAGGCACCGTGGTGCTGGTGCCGCTGATCCTGATCTACACCGCGCACGCCTACTGGGTCTTTCGCGGCAAGATCTCGCAGGGCGAGGTCTTCCATTGAGGGCCCCCGCGGACCGCACTCCGACCGCGCGCGGCCCGACCGCACGCGCCTCGACCGGTCGCAGCCCGAACCTTCGTCGGTCGCTGCTGCGTTTCGGCTGGTTCGTGCTGCTCTGGGCCGGCGGGGTCGCCACCGTCGGGCTGGTCGCCCTCGTGATCCGGGCCGCGATGCCGCACTGAATCAGCGCCCGCCGAGGCGCGCATCGATCCGGCGCGCCAGCGCGACTTCCAGCGCCGTCCGCGCGCTCTCGATCTCGTTCATCAGATTGTGCTCGGCGCCTTCCAGCAGCAGGATCTCCGGTGCCTCGAACTTGGCCCGGATCACCCCCAGGTTGTGGCGCCAGTCCACCGTACGGTCCGCCGTACCCTGCACCACGAGGGGCGACGCCCCGTGCCGGTCGTGGAGGCTGAAGCCGTGCAGCCAGCGATCCATGGCCCCGAGCCAGCTCACGGGCAGGGCGGTCGGCTGCAGGTAGTCCTGGTCGCGCTGGAACCGGTTGAAGTCCGGATCGCGGGTGTTGCCGTAGAAGGCGCGCGGCAGCGATCTCAGCAGGGGTCGCGCCAGGGGCAGCAGCACGCGGCCGAAGCCCCAGGCCCGCGGACGCACGAGGGGCGCGAGCAGGGCGACATCCGCGAGGGGCACGGCGCGCGCGGCATGGCCGCCGGCGAGGTACTCCATGAGCACGGCCCCCCCGGTGGACTGTCCCGCAGCGAAGATCGGCAGCCCCAGGGGCGCAGCAACGGCTTCCAGGACCGCGCGCAGTGCGTCGACGTAGTGCGCGAAGTCCTCCACGTGCGCGCGCGCACCGGAGGACAGACCATGACCGGGAAGATCGAAGGCACAGACGGCCAGCTGCTGCTCGAGCGCCCAGCGGATCTGGTGCCGCCAGAGCGCGGCGTGATCGAAGAGCCCGTGCACCAGCACCAGGACCGCACGCGGCTCGAGCGGGACGTAGCGCTGAACGGCGATCCGCTCACCGGCCATGGACAGATAGCCCGCCCGAAAGGCCGCGCCCGAGGCGGCGAGGACGTCACTCAGGCCGTAGTGCGCGAGATAGGCCTCGAGACCCGGCGTCGACGACGTCGGGCGCGCCCCGTCCGGTTCCCAGGCGGTCAGGGCCGCCCGGAGTGCCGCGGCCTGGGCCGTCGCCATCCCGGGAGCACGTCTTCAGTTGACGACGGGATCGAGGGCGCCGGTCGCGTAGCGCTCGCTCATGTCCTCGAGTCCGATGGGGCGGATCCGGGACGCCTGGCCCGCGGTCCCGAAGGCCTCGTAGCGCGCCTTCACGATGGCCTTCATCGCCGCCGTCGAGGCCTTCAGATACTTGCGCGGATCGAACTCGTCCGGGTGCTCGGCGAGGAACTGGCGAATGGATCCGGTCGACGCCAGGCGCAGGTCCGTGTCGATGTTCACCTTGCGCACGCCGTGGCGGATGCCTTCCTGGATCTCTTCCACCGGGACGCCGTAGGTTTCCGGGATCTCGCCCCCGAAGCGATTGATCACTTCCAGCCACTCCTGGGGCACCGAGGAGGATCCGTGCATGACCAGGTGCGTGTTGGGGATGCGCGCGTGAATCGCCTTGATGCGCTCGATGGCGAGGATGTCGCCGGTCGGCGGACGGGAGAACTTGTAGGCGCCGTGACTGGTGCCGATCGCGATGGCCAGCGCATCGACACCCGTCTTGGCGACGAAGTCCGCCGCCTCTTCCGGGTCCGTGAGCAGCATGTCGTGGGTGAGGGTTCCGGCCGCGCCGACCCCATCCTCCTCGCCGGCCTGCCCGGTCTCCAGAGAGCCGAGACAACCCAGCTCCCCCTCCACGGACACACCGCAGGCGTGGGCCATGTCCACGGCGAGGCGTGTCACCCGCACGTTGTAGTCGTAGTCGGCCGGCGTCTTCTGATCCTCCTGCAGGGAGCCGTCCATCATCACGGAACTGAAGCCGAGCTGGATCGACCGTTGGCACGCGGCCGGGGACGCCCCGTGATCCTGGTGCATCACCACCGGGATGTCCGGGAACTCCTCGACCGCAGCCAGGATCAGGTGGCGCAGGAAGTTCGGGCCGGCGTACTTGCGGGCGCCGGCCGACGCCTGAACGATCACGGGACTGTCGGTCTCGGCTGCGCCTTCCATGATGGCGCGCATCTGTTCGAGGTTGTTCACGTTGAAGGCGGGGACGCCGTAGTCGTGTTCGGCGGCGTGGTCGAGAAGCTGACGCAGCGTGATGAGGGCCATGTTTCGTGTCCTGGGTCGTCGAGGATGGCGAACATCCGGCTCGGCGAAACCCGATCCTGGACGGATGCGGCGCAGGTCGGAGGAGAGCCGGCGCGCGCGCCCGCAAGCT
>JAZBPI010000051.1:0-14747 GCA_036351555.1 Pseudomonadales bacterium | reverse complement strand
TCTCGACGCCTAGGATTCGCCCCGGACGCGCCTGGACCGACGGTCTGAGGGCCCGAAGGGAATCGGACAGGTCGTGCGCACGCGCGGCGCCCCGCGCCAGGAACACCGCAGCAGACCCCGACGATCCGACATCGCGTCGTGCGTTCGAAGGATCGGCAGGGCCGGATACACGGACTCGTCCTGCCCGGAGCGGCCCCGGCTGATTCGTCTGACCCGTGTATCAGGACCGACCATGGCAGGAGCGAAGACAAGGACGACCCCCTCTCGCACGCACGGGCGCACGTTCGTGCTCGCGCTGTGGCTGGTCGCGTCCGTCGTGATGGGGCCGTCGCCCGCGCAGGCGCAGGAGGCCTCTGCCGTCGGCACCCCCGCAGGCACGCGCGTGGAGAACACCGCGCGCGTCAGCTACCGCCTCGCGACGGAAAGCACGACACGGGAAGCGCTGTCCGCGCCTGCGGTCTTCCTCGTCGACGAGCGCATCCAGGTCGACGTCACGCTCCAGCAGGACCGCCCCGCGATCGCTCCGGGGCGCAGCGACGGCTGGCTCGGCGCGCTCGTGAGCAATCTCGGCAACGGCAGCGAGGGCTTCCGCCTGAGCCTGGACGCGCGCCGCGACGAGGTCGGTGGGCCCTCGGGTTTCGATCCCCTCGATGCGGAACTCTTCCTCGATGACGGCTCCGGGGCCTGCGACGAGGGGGATCGTCGCGCGGAGCAGGCCCTGGCGCCCGACGCCACGCTCACCCTGGATGCGGGCGCCTTCGCCCTCGTCTGCGTAACCGCGGCGGTGCCGGACGAGGCCGCGGATCGGGCTGAGGGCGAGCTGCGCCTCCTCGCAGCGACGACCCTCGGCGCCGCGACGGGCCTGCCGGTCGGCGCGGTGCTCGAAGGCGCCGGGGACGGCGGCACCGATGCCGTGCTCGCCCAGGCCGGCGGTGCCGACAGCGCCGTCGGAACCTTCCTCGCGTCCACCGTGGCCGTCTCCCTGGACAAGCGCATCGTGCGCGTCGACGACGGCATCCGCGCCGGCGCACCGGGCGAGCCCTCCGCCGGGCGCTTCGCGCCGGGGTCGGTCGTCACCTATCGCCTCGAGGTCGAGGTCGTCGGTACCGGTCGCAGCGGCCTCCTCGAGGTGCTCGACGAGCTGCCGCTGCCGGACCCCGACAGCGGCGGCATCGCCTACGTTCCCGAGTCGCTCCGCGTCGGTGCGACGGCGCTCGCGCTCCTGCCCGTGACGGATGCCGACGACGGCGCCGAGACGCTGCTCGCCGGCGTCCCGACGAATGCCTCGGTACAGGAAATCACCACGGGCGCGACGCCCGTGCTTCGTCTCCGCGTCGCCTTCGACGATGCGCCGGGAGACACCGATGAGCTTGCCGCGGGGCAGCAGCCCTGGTCCGCGGTGATCCAGTTCGACGTGGCCATCCAGTGAGAGGGCCACGCGTTTCGTGCATCACCAACCAGCAGGGAGAACCGTCATGAAGACGTTCCTGAACATCGCGCTCCTGAGCCTCGCCGCCGTCGCGGCGCTGGGTCATGCGCTCGACGACATGCGCCTCGTGACAGGCGTGCAGAAGGTGGAAGCCTTCGTCAACGAAGCCGGCGAGCGGTCCACGCGTCTCGTCGAGGCCGCGTCCGTCGTGCCCGGTGACGAGCTCCGCTACACGGTCACCTTCGCCAACGAGGGCGCCGAGGTGGTCGATGCGGGCACGGTGGTGATCACCAATCCGGTGCCGGACAACACCGTCTATCTCGACGGCAGCGCCTTCGGCGCCGGCACGGCCATCACGTTTTCCATCGATGGCGCCACCTTCGCCAGCGCCGAGGAGCTCTTCGTCACCGAGCCGGATGGGGCCCGCCGCCTCGCTCGCCCGGAGGAATACACCCACGTCCGCTGGACCTTCGCCCCGGCCCTCGAGCCGGGCGAGTAGGGCAGCGTCGTGTTCCGGGTCCGGCTCCTGTGAGCCCGATGCCGGCACTACCCGGGCCCAGGCCCGGCGCCCGTCACCGCAGGACCCGCGTTTTCCATAGAGGAACTGATGCCATGAAGAGGATCTGTACACGCAAGCTGACCGGCCTCGCGGTCGCCGTCGGCCTCGCCTTCGGCGGCGCCAGCGTCGCGCACGCCGAGGGGACGGCGGCCGGTACCGACATCACGAACCAGGCCACGCTCTCCTTCTCCGTCGGCGGGGTGCCGCAGACGGACATCGAGAGCAACGAAGCCACCTTCGAGGTCGACCGTCTGCTCGACGTCGACGTCACCGCCCAGGACGCTGGCGGCGTCGTGGTCTCCGCGGGCGCCGATGGCGGGGATCCCGTGACGGACACGCCGGAAACGGCGAATGGCGCCTACCTGACCTTCGACGTCACCAACCAGGGCAACGACACCGTCGATCTGCTCCTCGGCGTGGTCCGCAACGGTGCCTATCCCTTCGCGCCGGAGCCCGCCGACGGTCAGACCGCCGATGCCGCGACGCTCGTCGGCATGTGCACGACCACGGATGGGACGACCTGCGCCACCCCCCTGGTCTCCGAGGGCGGCAACGGTGGCACCTTCCGTCTGCCTGCGGTGGCGCCGTCGGAACTGGCGTCTCCGGCGCCGGTGCAAGTGCTGGTGTTCTTCGATCTGCCGACGTCGGTGCCGAACAACGCGGTGCAGTGGGACGCCTGGTCCCTGGTCGCAGCCGTGACCGATCCGGACAACGGCAACGCCTACCTCGCCACGGATTCCTCGGCGGACGACGACGATCCGACGCTCGTGCAGAACGTCTTCGGCGACGAGATCGGCTCGGACTTCTACGACTTCGCGGCCGATGCGGCAGGAACGGGCCCTGCGGCGCGCGACGGCCAGCACGCGTCGGTCAGCGCCTTCATCGTCAACGGCTCGACGCTGACGGTGACCAAGGTCAGCCGGGTCGTGCGGGATCCCTTCGGCAACGCCTTCACGGCCGGTACGGACATCGACGGAGTGCCGACCTTCTCTGGCCCCGCAGGCGTTCCCGGTACGGCCAAGGCGGTACCCGGCGCGCTCGTCGAGTACGTGATCACCGTGGAGAACGGGGACGGCTCCAATCCCTCCGCCGCCACGGCGCAGTCCGTGACCGTGACCGATGCGGCGCCGGCGACCACCATCGGTGGCGATCCGGACGATGCGTCCTACGACTTCGTCATCATTCGTGCCTGCGACGGCACGGATTCGTCGATCGCGTTCTCCGGCGTGGGGGCGGGCTTCAGTGCGGCTCTCGGAGACTGCGCGCCGGGCGAGGCCGGCTCCGTGATCTTCTACGTCACCGTCGACTGAACCATCGTGATCGGTGGTCGGAACAGTGCCGTTCGCGGCACGGCAGGCGCGTCGGGGGCCCTTCACAGGGCTCCCGGCACCCTGCTGCCTGTCGGGCTGTTCCCTTTCCTCGCTGCGACCGCATCTTTCGGGACGCGGTCGCAGCGCCTTTCCGAAGGGGCGGCACGGCGCTGTCTCTTCGGAAGGGCGCTCCTGGGCTGTTTCCTGATCCTGGCGTCGCTGCTCGGCGAGTCGGCACTGGCGCAGACGGCGCCGGGCACCCTCATCGACAACACCGCCCGCGTCGAGTTCGGGGCCGGCGCGCGCCTCACGCGTCTTTCGCAAACGGTCAGCTTCGAGACCGAGGCACCGCCGCCGCCGATCCTCGGTGATCCGCCCACGGCCATCGTGCTCGAGACCGAGCGCCTGGTGGAGGATCGCCCCGGTGCCGAGGTCGGCCGTCTCACCGTGCTCGATCCCGATGTCGACGACGTCCACGTCTTCGCCGTCGACGATCCGCGCTTCGAGGTGGTCGATGGCGTGCTGCGCCTGCGCCCCGATGCCAGCATCGACTTCGAGACCGAGCCCCTGGTGGCGGTCCGGGTCACCGCGACGGATCCGGAAGGCCTGTCCGTGGAGGAGGCCTTCGCGATCGTGGTCGTCGATCGCGCGGAATTCACGCCCTTCCAGTGTGCGGACGCGCCGGCTGCGCCGGCTTCCGACCGGCCCCTGCTCTGCGAGAACGCGCCCGGCGCCCTCGTCGGCACGCTCGCCTCGGCGGCCGGCCAGGATGTCATCACCTTCGATGATCCGCGGTTCATCACCGATACGGGTGGACGCATCCGCCTGCGCTCGGACGTGGCCCTGGACTTCGAGGCGGAACCCACCCTGACCCTCGTCGTCACCTTCTCCAGCGAGGGGTCACCGGTGGATACGCTGAGCCTCGAGATCGACGTGGCCGACCTTAACGAGGCGCCGCGCATCAGTGTCGATCCGGAGCTCGGCGTCGCAGCGGGCGAGGCGGGCGCCGACGCCGGCGCGCTCACGGCCGCGGACCCCGATGCGGGCGACGAGGTCACCCTGACCCTCAACGATGCGCGCTTCGAGGTCGTCGGCGGACGGCTGCGCCTGCGCGAGGGCGAGGCCCTCGAGGGCGGGCCCGTGGCGCTCCGCGTCACGGCGACGGACGCAGCGGGTGCCGTGACCACACGGGATCTTTCCGTCGCCGTGCGTCCACGCAACGCAGCGCCGGTGGTGGAGGATCGGGTCACCGGCGTCGCGCGGGGGGCAGCGACAGGCACGGTCATCGATCGCGTTCGCGCCACCGACGCCAACCTCGACGACGTCCTGCGCTACGAGATCGTCGCCGGCAACGACACCGGTGGCTTCGCCATCGATGCAGCCACGGGCGTGGTCACCGTGGCGTCCGTCGATGCGGTCGCCGAGGACGGCGCCGAGTTCCTGCTGCGCATCCGCGTGACCGACGACAACAGCGTCGGCGACGTCGCCGGCCCTCGCTTCGGCGAGGGCGATCTGCGGCTGCGGGTGACAGGGTCGAACAGCGCGCCCGTCGCCGTGGATCAGCCGCTGCCGGGTCTCGACGAGCATGCGCCCGCAGGCACGCCCGCGGGCAGCCTCATCGCGTCGGATCCGGATCAGCCCCTGCGCTGGGCCCTCGTCGGCGGCGATCCGCGTGGCGCCTTCCTGCTCGACGAGGTCACGGGCGTCCTCAGCGTCGCGCGCCCCGAGGCCCTGGACTTCGAGACGCAGGAGGTCTTCACCCTGGATGTCGCGGTCACAGACGCTGGCGCCGTGCCGCTCACCACGCTGCTGCGTGTGGAGGTTCCGCTGCGCGACCGCAACGAGGCGCCGGTACTGGCCGACAGCGTCTTCGATCTTCCCGAGGACGCGCCCGTCGGTACGGTGCTCGGCAACCTCATGGCCTCGGATCCGGACGCCGGTGATCGGCTGACTTGGGAGATCGTCGCCGGCGACGACGCCGGGCAGTTCGCTCTGGACCCCCTCAGTGGGATCCTGAGCCTCGTCGATCGCAGCGGGCTGGATCACGAGACGACGCCGGTCGTGACCCTGCGCGTGCGGGTCACCGATGCGAACGCGCCGGGGACGGCCGAGGGGCGTCTGTCCGCGGAGGCGATCGTCACCCTGCGCATCGGCGACGTGGCCGAGGCGCCGCGCGATCTGCGCCTGTCGAACCTGCAGGTGCCGGCAGGCCAGGCCGGCGCCGTGGTCGGCACCCTGACCGTGATCGACGACGACCGGGACGATCGGCACAGCTAGCTGATCGACGATCCGCGCTTCGTCGTCACCGACGGCGTGCTGCGCCTGGCCGAGGGTCAGGCGCTCGCCGCCGGCGAGACCGCATCGGTCACCATCATCGCCGTGGATCGCACCGGCCTGTCCCTGAGCCGGGTCTTCCCCGTGAGCACCCAGGCCGGCGCCCGCAGTATGGCGACCCTCGAGCTGCTCAAGGCACCGCTGGCGAGCCGCGTGCCCGGCGCGGCGCCCGGGAACCTCACGGCGTCGCTCGCCGCCTACGAGGTCGGTGCCACCAGCTGCAGCCGTTCCGGTGCGGCCGCCGGACCCTTCACGACCGCGCCCGCGCCGACCGGCCTCGACGGCGCGGCACTGCCCCTGCCCGGCGTGTTCGAGCTGGCGCGAGTCTCGGCGCCCGACGCCTATCTCGGTGGCGAGCCCCTGTTCCTGCGCGTCGTCGACGCGGATGCGAACCTCGACGCCGGCGCGCGCGACCGGGTGGTGGTCCGCCTCGCCGTGCCGTCCACGGGCGACCTGGAGTTCGTCGCGCTCGAGGAGACCGGCGTCGACAGCGGCGAGTTCGTCGGTGTCGTCGACAGCGAGCGCGGTGAGGGTGGGGCAGGGGACTGCATGCTGGGCGCCGGGTCCGGGGCGCGCGTGGTCGTGGACTACGTGGATGCGCGGGACGGGACCGATGCCGTGGCCACGCAGACGCGCATCGATCCCGTCGGCCGCGTCTTCGATGCGGCCAGCGGTCGCCCCATCGACGGGGCGCGCCTGCGGCTCGTCGATCTGGCCACCGGGTCGCCCGCACAGCTGTCCGCGGAGGCGCCCGGTGCGACCTATCCTGCGGACCTGGTGTCCGGTGGCGAAGCGGTGGCCGGGGACGGTCGGCGCTACGACTTCGGTCCCGGCGCCTTCCGCTATCCGGTCGTCACACCGGGTCGCTATCGGCTGGAAGTGGTGCCGCCGAATCGTTTCCGGTTCCCGAGCAGCGCGACCGACGCGCAGCTGCAGGCCCTCGAGGGCGCGCCCTTCGCCGTGGGGATCGCCGGGCGCGGCCAGCAGTTCGATCTGCCTGTGGGCGCGGGCCTCTGGATCGACGTGCCCCTGGACGTGGCCGAACTCGGGCCCACGCCGTCGCGCATCGAGCTGCTCGCCCTCGCGGCCGGGGGCGCGAACGCCGAGTCGATCCTGATCTCGCCGACGGCCTGTGGTGCAACCGGCGCCGCGCTGCCGACCACGGCGGCGGGCGCGCTCATCGACCTTCCCTCGGCCCTGTCCCTGGCGCCGGCCAGTGCCTTCGCCGCGGGCGACACGCTCTTCCTGCGCGTCTTCGATCGCGATGCGGACCTGGATCCCTTTGCGCCGGACAGCATCGTCCTGAGCCTCCAGATACCTTCCTCCGGCGACAGCGAGACCCTGACCCTGCGCGAGACCGGGCCGAGCACGGGGCGCTTCACGGGGCATCTGCCCCTCGCGAGTGGGGCGGCCACGGCAGCGGATTGCCGCCTCTCCGGTGCCGCCGATGCGCGCATGATCGCCCGTTACGTGGACGCCGACGACGCGACGGATCTGTCGAGCGCCGAGGCCACCCTGGATCCGAGTGGTCGGATCTTCGATGCCGCCACGGGCGCGCCCGTGGACGGTGCCTCCGTGGCCCTCGTCGACGCAGTCACCGGTGCACCGGCGACCGTGTTCGCGGCCGATGGCGTGACGCCGCATCCGTCGACCCTGGTGACGGGTCAGCCCTTCACGGACGCGGCGGGCACCGTCTACGACCTCGGCTCCGGACGCTATCGTTTCCCCCTGGTCACGCCCGGCACCTACCGTCTGGAAGTCGTGCCGCCGGAGGCCTGGCGCTTTCCGTCCAGCGCCGAGGACGCCGAGCTGCAGAGCCTGGAAGCCGGGCCCTTCGCGCTCGCGCCGGCCAGCCGTGGCGCGGAGCTGGTCGTGGTGGAGGGTCGGCTGCCCCGGATCGACGTGCCCCTCGATCCCGTGCGCGTCGACCTCTTCCTGTCCAAGCAGGCTCGCGCGCCGGCCGTGGCCATCGGTGATTTCCTCGCCTGGGACATCCGGGTGCAGAATCCGTCGACCTTCGCGCTTGCGGACGTCGTCCTCGAGGACGTGCTGCCCCCGGGCTTCCGCTATCAGCAGGGTTCGCTCGCCACCGACGGCGAGGCGCCGGCGGAGCTCTCGGTGGCGCCGGACGGACGCAGCCTGTCCCTGCGTCTGGCATCCCTCCCCGCCGGTGCTGAGCTCGGCCTGCGCTACGTGACCGAGGTGACCGCCGGCGCTCGCCTCGGTGACGCGGTCAATCGCGTGCAGGCGTCCGGCCCCGGCGTGCGTGGCAGCAACCTCGCCGAAGCGCGGGTCGCCGTACGCGAGGATCTGCTCCGCGATCAGGCGATCCTGCTCGGCCGGGTCCGCATCGGGGACTGCGGCCAGGACGAGGCGCTGCAGACCGGCCTCGCCGGGGCACGGGTCTATCTCGAGAACGGCACCTACGTGGTCACGGACACCGAGGGGCGCTGGCACATCGAGGGCGTGGAGCCGGGTACGCACGTCGTCCAGCTCGATCGTGCCACGCTCCCGGCCGATCTCGAGCCGGTCCACTGCGAGGACGGCAATCGCTTCGCGGGCACGTCCTTCAGCCAGTTCGTGGACGTACAGGGCGGCAGTCTCTGGCGCGCCGACTTCCTGCTCAGGCCCATCGGGGGCCAGGAGGAGACCGTGCGCCAGCGCCTCTCTGGTCGTGCCGAGGGTCGTCGCGCGCACCTGCAGCTGGATCTCGACGGCGGCGCGCTGACGCTGACCGACCTGACGGTCTCCATCGCCCTTCCGGAGGGCCTGGCCTACGTGCCCGGCAGTGCCCGACTCGACGGCCGCCCCTACGCGGATCCGGAGGACGGCGGCGCAACGGTTCTGACCTGGCGCATGGGCGATCTGCCGGCCGGCCCGCCCGGCGTGCTGGCCTTCTCCCTGACGCCCAGGGACAGCTCGTTCGGTCCCGGCCAGACCGCCGAGCTGGGCGGAGCCGTGCGTTCGCTCGTGCAGTTCCGCGACGGCAACCAGGCGCGCCGGCGCCTGCCGCCGGCGGAGCTCGTGATTCGAGAGGCGACCGATCCCGGCCTGTCGTCGTCGAAGGTCCCTGAGGCGGGTGTCTCTGTAGCAGACGCAGCGTCCGCGGCGGCACCCCCCTCCGGAAAGGCACGCCCCGATGCGACGCCTGCCGTGAATGCAGACGGGACTGCCCCGGCCTCCGCCGGTCCACGCGTGCTGAGCGCGCGCGAGCGACGCGTGCTCGCAGCCGCCGGCGATGCGCCCAGCCTGGCGGCCGGTCCCCTGCTGCTGATCGACGCCGATGCGGCTGCGATCCAGGAGGCGATCATCAAGGTAGAGGCTGCGCCCCGGCAGCAGCCGGCCCTGGAAGAGGTGGAAGACGCGCCCCAGGTTCCGGCCTTCGACGCGGCAGGGCTCACGGCCGTGGCGGCGCCGCGGGCCATCGTCTGGCCCGACGCATCCTTCCTGCCGCGCATCCCGGCGACCTGGGTCGCCGTGAAGCACGCCCCGGACGAACGGGTGGCGCTCTTCGTCGATGGCGTCCCGGTGTCGCCGCTGCAGTTCGATCGCACGGATCGCTACCCGGATGCGGGCGTGGCCGTGTCGGTCTGGCGGGGCGTCACCCTGGCAGAAGGCGCGAACGCGCTCAGCGCCCGCGTCGAGCGCGGCGGCGAGGTGCAGGAGACGCTGACGACGACGGTGCGTTTCAGCGGGGCGCCGGTTCGGGCGGAATTCGTTCCGGAGCACTCGCAGCTGTCCGCCGACGGCGTCGAGCCTGCGGTCATCGCCGTGCGCTTCCATGACCGGGACGGCTATCTCGTGCGCCCGGGCATGACCGGACGCTTCGACGTCTCCGCGCCCTATCGTCCGGCGCGGGTCGAGTCGGAGCGCACGCGCCTCGGGCTGTCCGAGAACGACGCGCAGCGCGGGGTCTATCAGGTGCAGCGCGACGGCATCGCCTATCTGCGGTTGGAACCGACCACCATCGCCGGGGAAGGGGAGATCCGCTTCGAGTTCTCCGACCAGCGCCAGGATCTCCTCCGCTTCCGCCTGGTGCCCGCCATGCGTGACTGGATTCTCGTCGGCTTCGCCGAAGGCACGGCGGGCTACGAGACCCTCTCGGGCAACATGGTCAGCGCGCGGGATGCGGGGCTCGGTGAGGACTGGACGGGCAGCGGCCGCGTCGCGCTCTTCGCCAAGGGCGCCATCGCCGGAAAGTGGCTCCTGACCATGGCCTACGACAGCGACAAGCCCGGCTCCGATCGCCTCGGCAATCAGATCGATCCGAACCGCTTCTACACGCTCTACGCCGACGGCGCCGAACAGCGCTTCGAGGCGGAGAGTCAGCGCAAGCTGTATCTGAAGATCGAGCGCGGCACCTTCCAGGCGCTGTTCGGGGACTACGACACCGGTCTCACGGTCACGGAGCTGACGCGATTCTCGCGGCGCATGACGGGACTCCAGTCCCAGTACGAGGATGCGGACTGGTCCGTGCAGGCCTTCGCCTCGGAGGCCGATCAGGCGTTCCTCCGCGACGACCTGCGCGGCGACGGCACCTCGGGCCTCTACCGCCTGCGCGGCGAGGGCGTCATCGCCAACAGCGAGCGGATCCGCATCGAGGTGCGGGACCGGCTGCGCACGGAGCGCGTGCTCGAGACACGCCCCCTGACGCGATTCACGGACTACGCCATCGACTACGACGCCGGGACCCTGCTGTTCCGGGAGCCGGTCCCGAGCCAGGACGATGCGCTCAATCCCGTATTCGTCGTGGTCGAGTACGAGACCGAAGGCGACGGGCGCCGGGATCTGATCGCCGGTGCCCGCGTCGCGCACAAGTTCGGCGAGGCCGGTTCCGAGATCGCCGTGACCGGCATCCTCGACGACACCACGGCGCGCGAGCAGCGCCTCGCGGGTCTGGACGCCACCTGGCAATTCGCGGAACAGAGCCGGCTGCGTGCGGAGCTCGCCTGGAGCCGGGCCGAGGCGCCCGAGGAGACGCGCGACGGTACCGCCTGGCTGCTCGAGGCGGAGCACGCCATGGGGACGCTCCGGGCCTCGGCCTATGCGCGGGAGCAGGAGACGGGCTTCGGTCTGGGGCAGCAGTTCGCCGGCAACGGTGGTCTGCGTCGCTTCGGCGCCGCGCTCACCCAGGACCTGTCCGGACCCCTGTCCGTGCGTGGTGAAGCCTGGCAGGAGACGCAGCTCGATTCCGGCGACGAGCGCCGCGTGGCGGAGACGCAGCTGCAGTGGCAGGACGGCGAAACCCGCATCGCCGGCGGGCTTCGGTCCGTGAGCGAAGCAAGGGAGGCCGGCGAGCTGTCGAGTCAGCTGCTGACGGCCCTGCTCGGTCGCAGCGTGCTGGACGGTCGCCTGCGCCTCACGGGGGACGCGGAGTACGCCCTGGGCGGCGAAGGCGAGAACATCGATTTCCCCACGCGCCTCGGTGCCGGCGCGGACTACCAGCTGTTCGCCGGGCTGGAGCTTTTCGCGCGCCAGGAATGGAGCTACGCCGATCTGCGCGACACCCAGGACACGCGCATCGGCGTCGACGCCCGTCCCTGGCAGGGTGCGAGCCTCGGTGGCGGGGTCGGTCGGCGCTTCGACGAGCAGGGCGAGCGGCTCTTCGCGACCACCGGTCTCGTGCAGAATCTGCGGCTCGGCGAACGCTGGCGCATGGATCTCGGTCTCGATCGGGAACAGACCCTGCGCGACGATCGCGGCCTCGCTCCGTCGGCGCCGGACGATCCGGAGGCGCGCAATCCCGGGGGCTTCAATCCGCGCGTCCCGCCGGTGGTCGGTCCGGGCAGCGACGACTTCACCGCCGCCTACCTCGGCGTCGGCTACGGGCATGCGCAGTGGGAGCTGACCTCGCGTCTGGAGCGTCGCGTGGCGGACAGCGAGGACCGCTGGAACCTGCTCGCCGGCGCTGCGCGACAGCTCGACGACGGCCGGATCCTCGGCCTGCGGCTGGAACTGCAGACGCGTGACGCGGCGACCGGCGCCCGGTCCGAGCGTCTCGTCACGCGACTCGGCGGTGCCTGGCGTCCCGCCGCCAGCCGCTGGACCGTCCTCAATCGCCTCGATCTCGCCTTCGACCGCAACGAGGACGGCGGCTTCGAGGCGGACACGCGCAAGCTGGTGCACAACCTCTCTGCGAACGTCCGGCCCGATGCGCGGAGCCAGCTGTCCCTGAGCTGGGGCCTGAAGTACGTGCTCGCGGAGATCGACGGGCAGCGCTACAGCGGCGTCACCGATCTGTACGGCTTCGAGTACCGGCGCGACATCGCGCGCCGCTGGGACATCGGACTCCACGGCAGCGCGCTGCACTCCTGGTCCTCGGACGTCACGGACTGGCACGCGGGTCTGTCCGTCGGGCACAACCCGGCCACCAACACCTGGGTCAGCGTCGGCTACAACTTCGTGGGCTTCGTCGACGAGGACTTCGCGGCGGCCGAGTACAGCCAGCGCGGGCCCTACCTGAAGTTCCGCCTGAAGGTCGATCAGGAGTCTGTTCGCGACTATCTTGGCAGCCTGCCGTTCACGCTGCGCTGAGTCGCCATGGCCTCCGAGTCCTCTCGTGCCTGGTCCCTGGGCCTGCCCCTCTGGGGGCAGGCGAACTGGGCGGGCGTGCTCTATCCGCCCGGGATCCGGGCGCGCGATCAGCTCGCCGAGTACGCGCGCGTCTTCGATGCGGTGGAGGGCAACACGACCTTCTACTCCCTGCCGTCCGAGGACACGGTGGCGCGCTGGCGTGAGGGGACGCCGACGGGCTTCCGTTTCGCCTTCAAGTTTCCGCGCAGCATCACCCATGACCGACGTCTGCAGCATGTGGACGCGGAGACCGGGACCTTCCTCGAACGTCTCGCACCCCTGGGCGCACGCTGCGGCGCCTTCATGCTGCAGCTGCCGCCGGGCTTCGGCCCCGATCGGCTCCGTCGCCTGGACGATTTTCTCGCCGCCCTGCCGGCGCAGGTCCGCTGCGCCGTCGAGGTCCGCCATCGGGCCTTCTTCTCTGCCGGAGCGGCTCGGGACCTCGAGGCCGTACTCGGCGCGCATCGGGCGGAGCGGGTCATCATGGATACGCGCGGCATGCGCAGCGGCAATCCGGAGCATCCCGACGTGCTGGCCGCGGCCCACGAGAAGCCGGACGTGCCCGTCTGGACCCGGGCCCTCGGGGCCCAGCCGCTGGTGCGTTACGTCGGACATCCGGAGGCCTCGGTGAATGCGCCCTGGCTCGCGGCCTGGGCCGAGCGGCTCGCGACCTGGATCGCCGAGGGGCGGCATCCCGTCTTCTTCATGCATTGCCCGGACAATCGTCATTCCCCTGCGCTCGCGCGCTGGCTCGATCAGCTCGTGCGCATGCAAGTCGGCGGTCCAGCGCTGCCCGCTTTCCCCCGTCAGGACCCGGTGGCGGCACCGCAGCTGAGCCTCCTCTGAGGCGCGAGGGCGCGCATTGCCGCGCTCCGAGCCCCTGGGGTATGGTCGCGCACCGTCGTGCCGGGGCCCTGATCCCGGCCCCCGATCGCGCGCTGCGCGATCACGCTGCTGCTCCGGAGTTCATCGTGTCCTGCATCGTCCGCGCTGCCTCGAATCGTCTCGACCTGGTCCGACGCCTCCCGAGTGCCGCTCTGCTGTGCCTGGCCATCGGCGCGGTGCACGGCGCTGCAGCGGCGGAACCGATCGAGGAGATCGTGGTGCGCGGCCAGTCGTCGCTGGCCCCGGAGTTCGCGCGCGTCGGCAATCTGTCGGTGATCGACGAGGACGTGCTCGACGGGATCGGCCTCGTGCATCCCACGGAAGCCTTCGTACGTGTGCCCGGCGTGTGGATCTCCCGAGGTTCGGGTCAGGAACACCTGACCGCGATCCGCTCCCCGGTGCTCAACGGTCCCGGTGCCTGCGGCGCCTTCCTGTTCCTCGAGAACGGCGTGCCCCTGCGGCCGGCGGGCTTCTGCAACGTCAACAACCTCTTCGAGGTGAACATCGAGCAGGCCAGCGCCGTGGAGGTGACCCGCGGACCGGCGGGCGCGGTCTACGGCGGCAACGCGCTGCTCGGGGCCATCAACGTGGTGGCGCCGCGCGTCGACGATCGCCCGCCCTCCCTGATGCTGGAGGTCGGCCCCTGGGACTTCCGCCGCCTCGACGTCGAGGGCGGCGTGGCCACGGAGCGGGGCGGGGTGCGGGCGGCCTTCACGGGCATCGACACGAACGGCTGGGCCGAAGGCACCGGTTATCAGCAGGAGAAGCTCTCGCTCGTCTGGGACACGGCCTTCGGGGACTGGACCGCGTCGACGCTGCTCAGTGCCACCTCACTGGACCAGGACACCGGCGGCTTCGTGATCGGCGACGATGCCTATCAGGACAGTGAACTCCGGGACAGCAATCCGAATCCCGAGGCCTATCGGGAAGCCTGGGCCGTGCGCCTGTCCTCGGAGCTCGTGCGTCCCCTGGAGGCGGGCAGTCTCGTCGTGACGCCCTATCTGCGCGCGAGCGACATGGACTTCCTCCAGCATTTCCTGCCCGGCCAGCCCCTCGAGGAGAACGGGCAGAGCAGCGGCGGCGCCATCCTGCGCTGGCGCAACAGCGGCGAGCGCCTGGACTGGACCCTCGGGGGCCAGCTCGAGTACGCGGACACCTGGCTGCGGCAGACGCAGGACGGGCCCACGGTCGGTTCGCCCTTCCTGGTCGCGACGCGGCCGCCGGGCACCCATTACGACTACGAGGTGCAGAGCCTGCTCGCGGCGGCCTTCTACGATCTCGCCTGGCATCTGGCGCCGCGCGTCGACCTCGTGCACAGCCTGCGCGTGGAGACGCTCGACTACCGCTATGACAACGAGGCCCTCGACGGCAATACGCAGGACGACGGCACCCCTTGCGGCTTCGGCGGCTGTCTGTACACGCGCCCCGCCGATCGCGATGACACCTTCACGGACGTCGCGAGTCGCGTCGGCATCGAGTTCCGCCCCGACGAGCGCGCGCGCTTCTGGGCCAGCGCGGGTGTCGGCTTCCGGGCACCGCAGAGCACGGAACTCTATCGGCTGCAGTCCGGCCAGACCGTCGCGGACCTGAACAGCGAATCGGTTCGAGCGCTCGAAGTCGGCATCGAAGCCGGCGACGAGAAGGGATCCGTGTCCCT
>JAZBPI010000050.1:0-2070 GCA_036351555.1 Pseudomonadales bacterium | reverse complement strand
GCCCGAAGTCGCCTGACCCTTCGCGATCGCGTCGGAAAACCGGCGCCGCGCGTGACCACTCCCCCGAAAACCCTTCCATGACAGGAGCTTGAGTTCCTGGCACGCGCCATGCAATCCGTCTCCGCAGCGCTCCAGTGGAGACCGATTCATGACACAGGGACTCGATCAGCTCTTCGCCACGCACGAACGCGCCCTCGGCGTGCTCGATCGGCGCCTGTCGCTCCTCGGCAGCAATCTCGCGAACGTCGATACACCCGGCTACAAGGCCCGGGACATCGACTTCCGTGAAGCGCTCGCGGAAGCGTCGGCAACGACGTCCATGGCCCGGACGCACGCGGGGCACATGGCGCTCGGCGGCACCGACGGCGATGCGTCGGTGCAGTACCGCATTCCCCTCCAGGCGTCTCTCGACGGCAACACGGTCGATGCGCATGTCGAGAAGAGCGCCTTCGCCGACGCGACCGTGCGCTACGAAAGCACCCTCACCTTTCTCAGTCGACGCATCAGCGGACTGAAGTCCGTGCTGCGCGGGGAGTGAACTCATGAGCATGTTCGGAATCTTCGATGCGGCAGGCACGGCCATGAGCGCACAGACCGTGCGCCTCAACACGGTCGCGAGCAATCTCGCGAATGCCGACGTGGTCGCGGGGGATGCACAGAGCGCCTACCGCGCGCGCATGCCGGTGTTCTCCAGCGTGCTGGCCGATCAGGACGGTGGGCCTGCGGGCGTTCGCGTCGATCGGATCGTCAGCTCCGCTGCAGAGCCCCAGCGGGAGTATGCGCCACAGCATCCCCAGGCCGACGCCGAGGGCTACATCTACCACTCGAACGTCAACGTCGTGGAGGAGATGGCGAACATGACCTCGGCGTCACGCAGCTATCAGACCAACGTCGAGATCGTGAGCACGGTCAAGCGCCTGATGCTCTCGACGCTGCGACTAGGTCAGTAAGGGAGTCATCGCGATGACGACGATCGGCAACGCCCTGCCTGCAGAGCTCTTCGGGAGCACGACACCGGCCCGGGAGCAGGACGAGCTCGGTCAGGAGGAGTTTCTCCGCCTCATGATCACGCAGCTCGAGAATCAGGATCCGCTCAAGCCCATGGAGAGCGGCGATTTCCTCGGCCAGATCGCCCAGTTCGGCACCGTCAGCGGCATCCAGGGCCTGCAGGAGGCGTTTTCCGGAGTGGCCCAGTCCCTCGCCGCCGACCGGGCGCTGCGTGGGGCCTCTCTCATCGGACGCAGCGCGCTCGTGCCCGGCCCCGTGGCGCAGCTGCCGCCCGACGGGTCGCTGTCCGCAGCCATCGATCTGCCGGAAGGCACGGCGGATCTCGTGGTGGAGATCACCGATCCCTCCGGCGCCCGCGTGGACCTGGTCCGCCTCGGGCCGCAGGGCGCAGGTCTCGTCGACTTCACCTGGGACGGGCTGCTCGCCGACGGTAGTCCGGCGACGCCGGGCAGCTACGTGCTCGCCGCGAAGGCCACCAGCCAGGGACGCACGGAACAGGTGCCCGTGCTGGTGCGCGCCGAGATCCGCGGCGTCGAGCTGGCCCGCGGCGACGAGGACATGCGCGTCGACATCGGCGGCCGCCGATCCATTCCCGTTGCGGACATCCGACGTATCGACTGAGGCGCCGCGCGGATCCCGCACGACGCAATCTGAACGCAGGACAGGAGAACGACCATGAGCTTCAACATCGCACTGAGTGGACTTCAGGCGGCGCGCTCCGACCTGGACGTGACCGCGAACAACATCGCCAACGCCAACACGGCCGGCTTCAAGCGTTCCCGCGCAGAGTTCGCGGACGTGTTCTCGCAGGCCTACAACGGCAACTCCTCGCTGACCCCGGGCAATGGTGTGCGCCTGGCGGCGATCACGCAGCAGTTCGACCAGGGCAACATCGAGAACAGCTCGAGCAACCTGGACCTTGCCGTCAATGGTCAGGGCTTCTTCACGGTCCGGGACGGCGGCGGTCAGCTCTACTCCCGCGACGGTGCCTTCCAGGTCGATCGGGAAGGCTTCGTCGTGAACTCGAGCGGGCAGCGGTTGCAGGCCTTTCCGGCGCTCGAT
>JAZBPI010000049.1:0-12335 GCA_036351555.1 Pseudomonadales bacterium | reverse complement strand
TTGTCGTCCTGCGTGATGCTCATCCTTTTCCTGTCGTCTCGACTTTCTCTCGACGGGCTCCTTTACGAACCCGACCTCTCTTCCATCGAGCCGAATCGCGTTCGGCTTCTGCCTTCAGGGCCGCACCCATCCCCGGATCGAGCCACGGGCGGAAACTCTTTCCGGGGACGGGGGGCACAGGGGAGCGCGCGGGGGCGAAAGGGGCGGGGGGGAGGGGAGGGCTCACCCCCGCGCGCTGACCGATTGACCGTCCTGTCTTCCTGCTGCGGTCCTCTTGTTCGACGTGGTATCTGTCTAACCAATATCCGTACTCTGCGCGCTCACTGCCGAGACTGTCAATGTTTTGTATAGATTCTTTCGATCTTTCCCGTTTCCGTCTGATTCTTGTCCAGGAGTCGATTTCTGCCGGGAACCACGAGTCTTTTCGTTCGGCTGAGGCGCATGACTGGTGGGGCACTAGAGGAGACTGTCCACCTACTGTCCAGGTCAAGGTGCGCCTATCGAGCGGGCTTGTCAATGTTCTGTCCAGGTTCTGAGCCGGGTCCCCGCTTCGGGCGCTGCGCATGGATGACCGGGCCCATGCGCGGGCTGCCGGCCGGGATCGAAGTGTGCAGGGTGCGCCCCGGGCATCGGGCGCGCTGGGGCAGGGTGCCCCGGCTGGATCGTCGGGAGGCTGCGTCCCGGGGGCAGTCGCGCGCCCGGTGGCGCGCGACCCGGATGATCAATCCGTGCCGATGTACTCGGCCATGGTGTCCTCGATGAAGGCCCGTGCGGCGTCCGGATCGAAGTCGCCCTGGGCCTCGAGATGCTCCGCGTAGGTGAAGAGCGGCACGAACAGGGGTTCGCCGTTGACCCGTCCACGGAGGCTGAAGGTGCCTTCGGACGCCAGGTGTGCCTGCCACCAGGCTCGGACCAGCCCCCAGTACGCCGCGGTGCGCGCCCAGTAGCTGCGGCCGGCCTCGAAGTCGTAGCCGGTGATGCGCTGGTACTGGGACACGCCCTGTTCCCGGGCGAGGTAGGGATTTGCCCGGTCGAGGATCCCGCCATCGCCGAGCACACCCTTGAGGTTGTCCTGCTCGTGGGTCCAGCCGCGCGGCGTGATGCTGATGCGATGCTGGCTGAGGAGCACATCGTAGTCGTCGCGCACCGTCCGCTCCCGGCGCGGGATGGGACGCCAGGCGCGGTCGGCCTCCCAGATGGAGACGCCGCCGCTGTGCGTCCACTGGCCGGTCGCGGCATAGCGGGGGGTGTCGTCGACCTGGTGCACCGTCTGGGTCCAGCTGCCTCGGACCGGTGCCTGTCCGCGCACCGTCCAGCGCCCGTTGCCGAGGAAGGCAAGTGACGTCGGCGCTTCGTAGCGCCAGTCCTGGCGCCAGTGCTTCTGGACGAAGGGGCCGCGGAGCGCTCCGTCCTCCTCCACGAAGCTCATGACCAGAAGATGCTGCAGGGAGATGAAGTCGGGCTGGTCCTCGATCACGAAGACGTACTCCGTGGCCCAGGATTGATAGGGCCGCGCCCGTGCGAGGTCGGGGACGTAGGTGAGCGTCTCGACGAAGTCGAAGCTCGTGCGGAATTCCCCCGCGAGCGCCAGGATCGCCAGGCGATCACGCGCCTGTCCGGTGAGCCCCGGCGCCTTCAGGGCCGTCCAGGCCTCGGCAGGTTCGGCGGCCGGCAGGACCTCGGGCCCCCGGGTCGTTCCACCCCGGGGCGCGCGGGCGCTGTCCGCGCCATCGAGGGGCCAGCTGAAGGTGTACCAGCGGTTCGTGGCAGTCTCCTCGGCCCCGCCGGCGGCGGCGCAGAAGACGAGGATCGAGAGCATCAGCGCCTTGCAGGCTTGATCGAGGGTCACGTCGCGCTCCTTGTCCGTTCTCTTGTCCGTGTTGGGGCCCGCTGCGCACCACGGTGGTCACTCTCCTCGATCTGCGCAAGTCTTGGCTGCGGATCGCGGGCGCCGGTGGGTCCGGTGAAGGGCGCCGACCTCCGGTTCCCCTACCGGTGGTCGCCGCAGGGCGATCGTGGGGCGCGCGCTGCCGGGCCGGGCGTCAGGTGCGCGCCGTGCGCATCCAGGCCTTGGGGAACTGGCTTTCAAGCAGGCCGTTTTCCGCCTCGTCGAGGCGCAGGAAGCCGGTGCCCTGAACGAGCCCCCCGTGGCGGACGAGCAGATAGCCTCGATCGAGGATCCCGAGTCGTGCCGCGGGCAGCGCGAGGTCTTCCCGGGCGCGCCAGCGCGCGAATTCGTCACTGTCGAGATCGATGCAGTTGCGTCCTGCGCCGCTGCCGATGGCCATGGCGGCGGCAGTCGTCAGCTTGGGCAGGGCGGAACGGCGTCGGGCGACGTCCAGGCCGTGGTTCTCGAAGGCGATGCCTGCGGGAAGCTCATGGTCTGCGCAGACGGCGCGGAGATGCTTGGGGCCCTCGAAGAAGTGCAGGGCATCGAGCGCGGAGGCGGGCAGCGCGAAGCGTTCGAGGTAGCGGTCGACCACTGCTCTCCCCACGGCGGGCGGCAACGACGCGGTCCGCGGGGCCCGCGTCGGTCCGTCGTCGATGCGCTCCAGAGCGACGGCGAAGAAGCCCCCGGTGTCGGCACGGTGCGGCCAGAGTCGTCGCGCATGGCGCAGGTCCTCGTGGAAGCGCCGATCTCCGAAGTGGGACAGGCCCGGTGAGGCTCCGGGTACCTCGAAGGCCACGGGAACGGCGCGCAGGCGGCCGTCCAGCGCCTCGAGCACGTCGCTGACCACCGCCTCGTTCTCCTCCGGCGCGAAGGTGCAGGTCGCATAGACGAGTCGGCCCCCGGGTCGGCACAGCGCCGCAGCGCGCAGGAGCAGGGCCCGTTGCTGCCCGTTGATCCAGCGCCGGAAGGTCGGGCTCGAATCCCGCAGATAGCCGCGTCGGGCCTTTCCTTCGGCGGTACAGGGCGCATCGACGAGGATCCTGTCGAACTGCGCATCGTCCACGGGATAGACGGCGCCATCGTGGCCGGTCGTGGACACGTTGAGCACGCCCAGGCGCCGGCACACGTCGTGGAGCGCGGTCAGGCGCGCCACCTTGAGATCGTTGGCGATGAGCGTGCCCCGGTTGCCGAGCGCCAGGGCGAGCTGCACGGTCTTGTTTCCCGGCGCAGCGCATAGATCGAGCACCCGATGGCCGGGCTCCACGGCCAGCATGCGCACGGGCATGAGCGAGGCTTCTTCCTGCACCGTGTAGAGCCCTGCGGGAAAGGTCCAGTCCCGCCCGGGTCGGTCGTCCTCGTGGAGCCGGAACGCACCGGGAAACCAGTCGATCGGCGTGAGGCTGACGCGGTCCTGCAGCGCTTCGCGAAGGCTGGCCGCATCCAGGCGCAGGTGATTGACGGCGATGGTCTGTGGCAGCGGCCTCGCGAGGGCCTCGACGAAGTCGTCGTAGTCCTGGAGCAGGGAGCGGTAGCGGGCCAGATGCGGGGGCGGGAAAGCGCTCATGAAGGGCGTCCGGGAAGGGCGCGGCGCCGCAGGCCCGAGGGGGTGGAGGCCGCCGCGCTCTCGCGGCAGCCCCCGTCCGCATCGTGGTGCGGCCCGCCGGCGGTCAGGCGAAATCCCGATGGGGCTCGATGAGGTACTTCTCCCCGGTGGCCTGGCGACCGTAGACGGCGATGTGCTCCGGGCGCAGCGCATCGGCGAGGGAGATGCGCTTCGCATAATGGCTCGCGAAGGTCGTGGTGACTTCCGCGGCGACGCGATCGCGAAGCTTCTGGGCCGCCTCCGGGCCGATCTTCGCGAGGAACGGCGGCAGCAGCCAGCCGCCGATGCTCCAGGCGAAGCCGAAGGCTCGCTTCAGGATCGTCGGGCTGCGGTCGAGGCCGCCGTAGATGTAGACCTGCTTGTGCACGTTGGAGCCATAGCGGCTGTACTCCGTCGCCGTTCGGGCCGCGGCCTGCTCCATGCAGTTGAGGATCTGGCTGGCGAGTTCGCCGCCGCCGGTGGCGTCGAAGGCGATGGTCGCGCCGGTCTCCGCGAGTGCTTCCGTGAGCTGCTCGGTGAAGTCCGGTGCGCCGGAGTTGCAGACGTGGCGGGCGCCCATGCCGCGCAGCAGCGCTTCCTGCTCCGGCTTGCGGACGATGTTGACGAGTTCGATGTCGTCCGCCTGGCAGATGCGATTGAGCATCTGGCCGAGGTTCGACGCAGCGGCCGTGTGCACCAGCGCCTTGTGTCCTTCCCGGCGCATGGTCTCGACCATGCCGAGGGCGGTCAGCGGATTCACGAAGCAGGACGCGCCCTGCTCGGCGGTCACGCCCTCGGGCAGCACCAGGCAATCGCTGGCGCGGGCGAGGCGATAGCGGGCGTAGGTGGCGCCGCCGAACACGGCGACGGTGCGTCCGGCGAGGGCCTCGGTGCCCGGGCCCGCGGCCACGACGGTGCCGGCGCCCTCGTTGCCCACGGGCAGGGACTGATCCACGCGTGCCGCCATCATGCCCATGAGGTGCGCGGGCACCCGGGCCTTGATCAGGGGCCGGGTGTCCGTGCCGCCGGCCTCGATGGTGGTCAGGTCCGCGGCGCCGAAGAGCAGCCCCAGGTCGGAGGGATTGATCGGCGCCGCCTCCATGCGGATGAGCACCTGATCCTGGCCGGGCGCCTTGACCTCGCTCTCCTGCAGGGACAGCTCCAGGACGCCGTCGCCGTGGATCAGGGAGTGCAGCTGCAGCTGGGGGCCGGGTGCGGCGTTGCTCATGGTCTCGCTCCGTGGGGCAGGTGAATGCGGCCGCGATTATTCCAGTCCGGCGGGGTCCCTGTCCCCCCGAACCGCCCTCGCGGTCAGGCGCCCTCCAGGAAGGCGGTCAGGACGTCGCGGATCTGCTCCCGGTCCGTGGCCATGCGCCCGAAGCCGGCGCCGTGCCCGGCCGGGCTCTCGATCACCTGCAGCTGGGCCTCGGGGAACAGGGCCGCCTCCCGCGCCACGTCGGCGACCGCGAAGTAGGCGTCGGTGCTCGACGGCATGAGCAGCACGGGCAGGGTGGCGCGCGCGGCGGCGGCCTCGAGATCGCCGCCGCACCCCGGCGTGCCGCCGAGGTCGTGGCCTCGCCAGCAGCGGAAATGGCAGATCAGATCGTTGGCGTCGCGATCGTGGTAGCGGGTGCGCCAGCGCGCCAGGAAGTCCTCCAGGGTCGCGGCGGACGTGTCCTCGAAGGTGCGGTAGTGGCCGAGGGAGAAGAACTCCGGTGACAGGGCCCAGGGGGCCCAGGCCTCGGACATGCGCGACAGGCCCAGGCGCGGCGGCTTCTGGTAGTGACCCTCCGCAAAGGCGGGGTCCGAGCGTAGCGCGGTCTCGAGGGCATGCAGGAACAGCTGCACGTGCCAGGAGGCCCGGGCGCTGGCCACGATGGCCACGGCCCGGCGCACCCGCTCCGGGTGGCTCACGGCCCACTGCAGTGCCTGCTGTCCACCCATGCTGGCGCCGATGACGGCGGCGACCCGGTCCACTCCGAGATGGTCGAGCAAGCGGGCCTGGAGGGCCACGTTGTCGCGGATGCCGATCTGCGGAAAGGCCGGGCCATTCAGGGGAGGCGCGGTGTTCGACGGGGAGCTGGAACGCCCGTTGCCGATCAGCTCCGTGTGGATGATCCAGTGTCGCCGCGGATCCAGGGGCGCGCCCGGTCCCGCGATGAAGGCGAGATCCGCATGGCTCTGGCCGAAGGCGGAACAGGTGAGGATCGGTTCGACCTCGCCGACCCGTCCCCAGGAGCGGTAGGCGAGGCGGGCAGCCGGGAGGCGGCCGCCCGCCTCGAGGGGCAGATCGCCGGCGTCGAAGAGTGCGTACTCCGGTCCCGTGATGCTCATGCGTCGGCCCTGCCTCCGTCGATTCCGTTCTGTCGGGAAGGTGCGCGCGTCGCGTCGCCGGCGTTGTCCGCGTGCGACGCCTCGCCTATGGTCTCGCGCAGCGTCGCTTCGAGACTGCCGCAATGTCCGACTATCCGGCCCGACCCCTCCCGCCTCGCGATCCGACCCTGGATGCATCGCGCAATCACTACTGGAGCTATCACTCGCTCGACGCGCTCCTGGCCTGCAAGCGGCCCGTCACCGCGTCCCAGGACGAGGATCTCTTCATCGCGGTCCATCAGGTCTGCGAGCTGGCCTTCCATCAGATGATCCTCGACCTCGATCGGGCGCTCGAGGCCATCCGGGCCGCCCTCGCCGATGCGCGGGACGCGCCGATCGGCCCCACGGACGAGGCCCTGTACTTCCTGCGCCGCGTGAATCGCTTCTGGCGGACCGTGAACGGCACCATGCCGATCCTCTCGGACATGCGCGCCTTTGCCGAATTCCGGGAAGCCATCGGCCCCACGAGCGGCTTCCAGTCGGCCCAGTTCCGCCACCTGGAGATCATGAGCGGCGTGCCGCGCTACTGGACCGGCGGCACCGCCGACGCGTCCGGTACCCCTCACGTCGCCGAGACGGAGTTCGATCGGCGCTACGGCGAGGCGATCCGCGCCTGGCTCGATACCCATCGCGAGCACAGCCTGCGCCACTACCAGGAGTGCCTGCTCGAGCGCAGCGCCGGCGGCGTCGAGGCGCTGCGTGCGGATCCCTGCGCCGCGCCACTGCTCGCGGAGCTGGTGGCCTACGATCGCAACCAGGTGCGCTTCCATCGTAGCCATCTTCAGCTCGCGACGGTGCAGCTCGAGCGGGTCGGTGTCGAGGTGGGGACCGGCGGCACCTCCTTCCGCGACTACCTCGCCACCTACGAGAGCTCGGTGGCCCCCCTGTTCCCGGCGCTGGCCGCCACCGCGCCATGATCGACGGTGATCCGCCCGTCAATCCCTTCGTCGCCGAGGGGCGCCTGCGCATCGAGGGTGCCCTCGGTGCCCCCCTGGCGCCCCTGACCTTCGCGGCCAAGGATCTCATCGACGTGGCCGGTACCCTCACCGGCGGCGGCAATCCCGACTGGGCCCGCACCCATGCACCGGCTCCGGCCCATGCGCCGGTGATCGAGCGGCTGCTCGAGGCGGGTGCGTCCCTCGTCGGCAAGACGCACACGGACGAGCTGTCCCGCGGCATTCTCGGACGCAATGCCCACTACGGCACGCCGCTCAATCCCGCGGCGCCGGAGCGGCTGCCGGGCGGTTCGTCGAGCGGTTCGGCCGCAGCGGTCGCAGCGGGTCTCGCCGATTTCGCGCTCGGGACCGACACGGGTGGGTCCGTGCGCATTCCCGCGGCCTTCTGCGGCCTCTTCGGGCTGCGCACGACCCATGGCCGGGTCTCCCTGGACGGAGTGCTGGGCCAGGCGCCGAGCTTCGACACCCTGGGCTGGATGGCGCGCGACGCGCAGACCCTCGATCGCGTCACCGCTGCGCTGCTGGGAGAGGATCACGCCTTCGGACGCCCGACGCTCCTGCTCGTCGAGGACGCCTGGGCCCGTGCGGACCCCGCGGTGGCCGAGGTGCTCCGGGACGCCCTGGCGCGCCTCGCGCCCGACTGGACCCGCGAGACCCTGCGGCTTGCCGAGGACGGCCTCGATGCCTGGCGCGATCATCAGGTCGTCCTTCAGCAGCGCGAGGCCTGGCTGTCCTTCGCGGACTGGATCGAGACCGTGCAGCCCCGTCTTGCCTGGGGTGTGGCGGTCAATTTCCGCGCCGGTGCCGAGCATGCGCCGGCGCGCCTCGCCGAGGCAGTGGACGCCTGTGCGCGCATCCGGGAACGGGTGCGTGCACTGCTCGACGGCGATCGACTGCTCTGCCTGCCCACGGCGCCGGGGCCCGCGCCCCTGCGCCGCATCGACGGGCGCGCGGCGGCGGCCGCCTGGCCCGCCATCGCCCCGTTCACCTGCATCGCCGGCTTGAGCGGGGCGCCGCAGCTCACCCTGCCCCTGGCGACGGTCGAGGGTGCCCCCGTCGGCCTGTCCTTCATCGGCGCGCCGGGTCGGGACCAGGCGCTCACCGCCCTGGCGCGCGCCCTCACGGCCGCGACCTGAGGCACGAACGGCGCCCTTCGCCCTGCCTTGCGCAGACTGTCGTCATGGCTGTGGCACTCGTCCCGTCGCGCGCCCCGACTCGCTTCGTCGCAGCCCGCTCCCCTCGGGGCGGGTCTTGCGTATGGTCGGGTATGTCGAGGCCTCCACGGAGCTGGACCATGTCGGATCAGGACAAGCCCGAAGTGCCGGTCGACGGCACGGAATCCTCCCCCGCCGCCGGTACAGGTGATGGTGCAGGTGATGGCGCAGGTGCCGGTGGCCCCGAGCCCTGGGCGTCGCGGAGCATCTGGATGCGCGCCCTGTTCATGGTGCTGTTCGTCGTGCTCTACAGCGTGGCGGAGACCCTGGTCTTCGTCATCGTGCTGCTGCAGTTCCTCATCGTGCTGTTCACGGGCGAGAAGAACGAACGGCTCCTCGCGTTCGGTGACCAGGTCAGTCTCTACGTCTACGACGTGCTCCGCTTCCAGACCTTCAACAGCGAGGACCGGCCCTTTCCCTTCTCCGATCTCCGCTCGGACGGACCTCGCAACGGCCGGCCTCACGACGCCGGGTGAGCCCGCGGGCGACCTTCATGGAAGGGTCAGGGGCAGCGCCGTCGTCTGCTTCAGCGTCTCCATGACGAAGCTGGAGCTCACGTCGAAGAGATCCGCGGCGATCAGCTTGCGATAGAGGCGGTCGTAGCCGCGCATGTCGGCGACCACGGCCTTCAGGAGATAGTCGACGTCGCCACTGAGGCGGTAGGCCTCGAGCACTTCGGGGATGGCGCCGAGCACGGCCGTGAACTGCTCTGCCCACTCGCGATTGTGGCGATTGGTCTTGATCAGCACGTAGACCGTGAGGTCGAGCCCCAGCGCGGCGGGATCGAGCAGAGCCACGCGCCCGCGGATGATGCCGGCCTCCTCGAGGCGCTGGATGCGCCGCCAGCATGCCGTGCGCGACAGGGCGACCCGATCGGCGATCTCGTTCAGGGAGAGCCCCGCATCGATCTGGAGGAGTTCGAGGATCTGTCGATCGAAGCTGTCGACCTCGCTCATCTGGAAAAACGTCCACTAATTCCGTTTATCACGGAACGAAAGTATCCTTGTTCGGCCATTCTGTGCAAAGAAAGCGACAAAATCCTCCCCCCGGGCGCCTAGACTTGAGCCATCGAAGGCGTGTGGGAGACAGGACGTGGAACTGGCGGAGATCCGGGCTGGGGTCGTCGGGGAAGGTACACTGCTGCAGACGCCCTTCGGTGAGCGACCCCTGGTCTATGCCGACTACACCGCATCCGGCCGCGCCTACGCGCCGATCGAGGCCTTCATTCGTGATCGGGTGCTGCCCTTCTATGCGAATACCCACTCGGAGAGTTCCCTCACCGGCCGGCAGATCAGCCGGCTGCGCGAGGAGGCCCGGGCGACCATCCGCGGGGCCCTGAACGCCGGCCCCGAGCACGCGATCATCTTCTGCGGGTCCGGTGCGACGGGGGCCGTGAACAAGCTCGTCGATCTGCTCGGCCTGCGGCGGGGCGCCGGGGACGCGGATCCCTGGGCCGGACGCCCGGCGCAGGAGCGCCCCGTCGTGCTCATCGGCCCCTACGAGCATCACTCCAACGATCTGCCCTGGCGTGAAAGCACTGCGCGCGTGGAGACCATTCCCCTCGATGCGCAGGGGCAGCTCGACAGCGCGGTCCTGGAGGCGCGACTGGCGGCCCTCGCGGGGCACAGCCGGATCTACGCGAGTTTCTCCGCCGCCTCGAACGTCACCGGCGTGAAGACGGACACGGCGCGGATCGGTGCGCTCGTGCGTCGCTTCGGTGGCAGGGTGTTCTGGGACTACGCGGCCGCAGCCCCCTACCTGGGCATCGACGCGGCGGACAAGGACGCGCTCTTCCTGTCGCCGCACAAGTTCCTCGGGGGGCCAGGCACCCCCGGTGTGCTCGTGGTGCGCCGCGATCTGCTCTGCAATGCGGTGCCGGCCGTGCCCGGTGGCGGCACCGTGTCCTTCGTGGGCACCGATTTCCATCGCTACCTCGACGACGCCGAGCGCCGCGAAGAAGGCGGTACGCCGGCGATCGTCGAATCCATCCGTGCGGGCCTCGTGTTCCGCCTCCAGCAGCAGGTGGGCACGGCACGCATCGAGGCGCGCGAGACTGCCCTGGTCGCGCATGCGCTCCGACGCTTCGAGGCGCATCCGAAGCTGCGGGTGCTCGGCAACCCGGCGTTGCCGCGCCTGTCCATCGTGTCGCTGCAGGTGCTCCACGACGACTCCCAGCTGCACTACGGATTCGTGGTGGCGCTGCTCAATGATCTCTTCGGCATCCAGGCGCGGGGCGGCTGTTCCTGCGCCGGTCCCTACGGCCATGCCCTCCTCGGGATCGATCGGGACACCTCCCGCCGCCTCGACGCGGAAGTCGCGCGCGGCAACGCCATCCTGCGTCCGGGCTGGGTTCGCCTGAACTTCAACTACTTCATCGACGACGACACGGCGGAGTACCTGATCCGGGCCCTCGAACTGATCGCGGATCATGGCTGGAAGCTGCTGCCCCACTATCGCTACGACCCGGCGAGCGGCTGCTGGCTGCATCGCTCGCCACGGCCGGCCCTGCCGGTCTCCCTCGATGAGTTCGATCCCTGTGCGGCAGGGGTCTCGCCGCCGGCCCTGAACCGTCGCCCCCTCCGGGACTACCTGGAGCTGGCCGAACGCTGCCTGACGGCCCCCGTCGGCGTCGCCGGACCCTGTCTCCAGGGGCTCGACGCGGACGCCGAGGCGCTGCGCTGGTTCCACGTACCGGAGACGGCCGAGCTCTGAGGCGCGGGCGTCGCATCGTCGCTGCTGAAGCGGGCTCGTCGATAGGCCCTGTGGGAGCGAACTTCAGTCGCGACGCAGCGGGTTTTGCGTGCGCCGTCGCCGCTGAAGCCGGCTCCCACAGTGGGGTCGCCGATGCAGTCCGTGGGAGCGAACTTCAGTCGCGACGCAGCGGGCTTCGCGTGCGCCGTCGCCGCTGAAGCCGGCTCGCACGGTGGGCTCGTCGATGGGCTCTGTGGGAGCGAACTTCAGTCGCGACGCAGCGGGTTTTGCGTGTGCCGTCGCCGCTGAAGCCGGCTCCCACGGTGGGCTCGCCGATGGATCCTGTGGGACCGAACTTCAGTCGCGATCGAACCCCTTCTGCCCCCCGTGATCACGGCTGACGTGAAGGGCCGGGTGACGTAGGCTCTTGTTTGTCTTCATCCGCTTGTCGGGGCGTGATCATGGCAGAACTTCAGACCCTCTCCGGAACGGCGGACGCGGACGAGATCCTCGAGGTGATCCGCCGCGACGGCGCCGTGATCCTCGAGGGGATGCTCGCCGACGATCGCCGCAAACGCTTCCTCGATGAGGTGGGTCCCTGGATGGAGGCGACTCGCGATGGCAGGGACGCCTTCACGGGTTTCTCCACGACGCGCACCGGTGCGCTCGTAGCCCGGTCGCCGACCTGTCGCGAGATGATCCTGGATCCCGCAGTGCTCGCCTGCGCCCAGGGCTTCCTCGAGCCCTGGTGCATGCGCATCCAGCTGCACCTCACACAGATCATCCGCCTCAAGCCGGGGCAGGGCGCACAGCCGATCCACCGCGATCGCTGGGCCTGGGGCAAGTTCATGCGCGACATCGAGCCGCAGTTCAACACGATCTGGGCCCTCACGGACTTCACGGAGGAGAACGGGGCGACCCGCGTCGTCCCCGGCAGCACGGCCTGGCCCGACGATCGTGTCGCCGAGGCCGAGGAAATCTGTCAGGCGGTCATGCCCGCAGGGTCCGTGCTGCTCTACACCGGGTCCGTGTTCCACGGTGGCGGAGAGAATCGTTCGACGCAGGACCGCATCGGCGTGAACCTCACCTATTCCCTGGCCTGGCTGCGGCAGGAAGAGAACCAGTACCTGTCCTGCCCGCCGGAGCTTGCGCGCACGCTCGACCCGGCGTTGCAGGACCTCCTCGGCTATCAGGTCGGGAGCTACGCGCTCGGTTACTACACGCCACCGCTGCCGCCCGGTGCGGGCCCGGAGTGCGTCGGCCCCGAGTTCGCGCTCGGCCGTGGCGGCAGTGGTGAGGGTCTCGGGGACGAGGCCCTCATGGAGGCGTTGCAGAAATCCTGAGGTCGGAGCCTGTAGAGGGCGGTCGCCGCCGGATCGGTCGCGACTGAAGTCCGCTCCCACAGTGTGGCCAGGTCCCTGTGCGAGCCCGCTTCAGCGGCGACCGCGAGCACGCAGCCGAATCGGTCGCGACTGAAGTCCGCTCCCACAACGTGGCCAGGTCCTTGTGGGAGCCCGCTTCAGCGGCGACTGCGAGGACGCGGCCGGATCGGTCGCGACTGAAGTCCGCTCCCTCAGTGCGGCCCGGTCCATGTGCGAGCCCGCTTCAGCGGCGATCGCGAGGACGCA
>JAZBPI010000048.1:0-4223 GCA_036351555.1 Pseudomonadales bacterium | reverse complement strand
CGTATCTTCGCTCACTACGACTTTTTCAGCAGCCTGCTAGGGCATCGTCGCGCTCGCGGGCCGGGAGCAGTGCCTCCGCCATGTGCCGGGACTGATTCATGAGGACGTCACCGGTGCGGGGGTCACGCGCGTTGATGGTCGTGCGCAGGTCGCTGTGCATGCAGCGCAGGCGCGGATTGCGCAGTTCGGGCCGTGCCAGGCCGATCCCGGTGGCCAGGCGGTGCGTGCTGATCGCGATGAGGTTGGCCACGTCCCGGGCCATCGGCACCTACTGGGTCATGAGCGAGAGGGACTGCTGCATGACCTCGACCTCGAGCCACAGGGGCCTCGCCTCGATCTCCTCGGTGGCCGCCGGCGCCCGGGACAGGACGTCCGGATCGGCCGAGATACCGCGCGCGATCCTGAGCCACGCATCCGGCAGGGTGCCGCGCAGGCGATCCTAGTCCTCCAGCAGCTCGGCGAAGGCCTCTACCGTGCCCATGGCGACGAGCAGGACCGCCGCCACCGCAGGCAGCAGACAACCGACGACGGCGTCCCGCATGGCACTGCACCGCTGCTGCAAAGAATCCCCGCTGATTGCTCGAATCGGTGAACTGGCTGGCCCCGCGACGAGCGCGCATCCCCGGCGCAGGAGCGGCCCGCATCCGACTGGATCGGAGCATCGTCAACACGCGGGTGGGGAAACGGCATCGGCGAAGGGCACATCACTCGCCGCGGCGCTCGGAGCTCCGTGACACCAGAGCTGTCGACGAAGACCAGGATGGCGTCGATGCGTCGCCCGCGCCGTTCAGGGCTCTCAGCGCGCCCGCTGTCCGAACCAGATGGGCTTCCGGGTGAGGTCGTGGCGCGTCGACCATCGGGACATCGCGTTCCGGACCGTTGAAATCCGCGACCTCGTCCTACCGCTGCCGACGCTGCTGTCGCCGCTTCCGGGAAATACGGACTTCCATTCCCTCTTCATCGTCGAATCGCCCATGGCAGATCCGGCCTGGTGATCGGCACACCACGGTTGCGGCAGCGCTTGACGGTGACCATGCGGCCCCAGGTCAGGGTCTCCAGGGGGCCTCGCACTTCGGACAATCCATTCGAAGCTTCCCCCGGCAAGTTCTCCCCTCCTTGGAGAAGCGTGATGGCCTCCGAAGAGGCGTCAGAGCCTTCCGGAAGGGACCCGATCCGACGGCTGGTTAACCGTCTGGTCACACACGCCGGGCACCCTATGGCAAGCTGCAAGCACGGAGAACCAGGCGCGAATCGCGTCGACACAGGGCCGCGATCGGTCAACCGCGGCCCCCGAGCTGAGACGCCAGACCTAGGGGGGAAATGGCATGGCTCCTTGGATCAACCGCCGGGACACGAAGAAGGACAGAAAGGCGGGCAGTTCCCTGCAGAATCTCTTTCACGGCGTCGAGATCGTCGCCCGAGGGAATTTCGGCTGTCCCCAGGCAAGGCAACTTGAAGGGCGCCGCTTCCTGTCCGAGGAGGCGCCGCTCCTGCCCCTCGAGGGGTGCTCGTCTCCGGATCGATGCGCCTGCAGCTACCGCCACTTCAGCGATCGCCGCACGGACAAGCGTCGGGACAGCGATCTGGGTCTGCCCGATCGCCCCATCCCGGACGATCGCCGCGAGAGCGGCGGTCGGCGCATCACGGACTGGTAAGGATCGCCCGCGTCCTGTGATCGCACCATAGAGGACCGTGCCTGCCGCGTTTCTCGAACACACGACAGGAACGGCCCTCTCGAACTTCATCGTCCTTCACCAGCCAGGGCCGTGACCCGGTGGGGCGTGAGGCCTTGCCACGGATACCGCGACGATCCGAGACCCTGAATTCAGGGAGTGTTCGTCGGCACCTAGGACTGCAGCCAGCCCTCGACCTCGTCCGCACCGAACTCCGCCTTCCAGGCCTTGAGAATCCGGTGATTGCCTCCGCGCGTCTCGATCTTCTCCCCGGTCTGCGGATTCACGTAGACCTTGAGCTTCCGGCGCTTGCGCGTGCGCTGCGGCGCTGCGGCCCGCGCAGGCGCGAGCGCCGCGATATCCTCGATCTTCTTGTTGTATTTCGTCAGCAGCTTGTTGAGGTCCGTCACGAACGCGAGTTCCTTCTGGACTTCCTTGTTCTTCTTCAGCGATTCGACTTCTGCCTGAAGTTTCTCGAGGTCGGACTGTTTCTTATGTAATTGCGCAAGCTTACTCATTCAGCGACCGGGCTCCGGTTGATGTAACAGGGCCGCAAGTATAAGCGCAATTATTATTAGAATACCAATCGATCCGAATTCGGCCCGCGATATCAGGACAGTAGTATCCGCCCGCGAGACAAATAAGTAGCTGTTTCGGAGACGTCAGCCCCATGTCAATGAGCGGATTCCGTGGACCTCGGGCAGAAGGGTCACGGTCCCCGCCTGCGGGATCAGGCGGGGACCGCCGGGCACTCAGGGCGACGACAGCGTGATCCGACCCTGATTGCGATCGAGCGTGGCGAGCCCGATCCCCGACACGTTGGCCAGCTCCTCGAGGGTCTTGAAGCCACCGTTGGCCTCCCGATAGCGCACGATCGCCTCTGCCTTGACGACCCCGACCCCATCGAGGACCTGCGCAAGAGTCTGCGCATCGGCGACATTGATATCGACCGGTTCCGGCGCCGCCGGCTCGGCGGCCGACGCCGTCACGGCGCCGAGGGCGAGACAGAGCGTGAGACAGACCGTGCGCACCAGTTCATTGCCTTTCATGAGGCATCCTCCTTCCGTCTGAGCGATCGGGACCGGGAGCGGCCCCGGCGAGCCGCGATCCCGGGGATCGCGGACGGACACTCTAGGAAGGCGATCCATGCGGCCGACAGGGCCAGGAACCCGGGGCGGCGTGCGTCGGTGCCGATCCGGGGTGGCAGCGCCATTCCGGAACCGACCATCGAGGAAGGCGCGCTTCAGGCGCCGAGAAGACCCTGCACCGGGGCGACCGTGCCCCAGGCACCACAGTCGGCGCAGCGCCAGAGGAGCCGATCGGCGGCGGCGCCACAGGCGTCACACCGATAGGCCGGGATCCGGGCCAGCTCGGGGGTGGCCAGCGCGGTGCGGAGCGCCTCGGTGACCGCCTCATCCCCGGCGTCCCAGTGCTGGAGGAGCAGCGACAGGCCCCGCAAGGTCGGATGTCGCGCCACCTCCGTGCAGAGAAACGCGCGCGCCTCCTCGGCGCCGAGCCGGGCCTCGCGCAGGGCCAGGAGGCGCTCCAGCACCGGCGTGGACGGCGCCTGCTGCAGGACGCGCTCGAGGAACCGCTCCTCGTCGAGGGCCGTGCCCAGCTGCGCATGAACGGTCGTCAGCCGCTCGAGGATCTCCGGAACGAAGCGTGCATCCTGCTCCAGAACGCCTTCGAGGGCGGCCGCAGCCTGCGTCCAGCCTCCCGCCTCGGCCTCGATGTCTGCGCGGAGAAGGGTCGCCCGGACGCAGTTCCGATCCGTACGCAGGGCATCGTCGAGACGCTCCCGAGCAGTCCGCAGATCACCGCGATCGATGGCGCCTTCGGCGAGTTCGCAGAGGCAATGGGCGATGACCGACCCTCGTTCACCGCCTGCGTCGAACGCACCGTCGCGGGCGAGGCTGATCGCCGTCTCCCAGTTGCCGGTCTCGACCTCGAGTTCGAAGAGCGCCTCGCGGGCGGCGGCCGCGACGTCGCCCCGTCGCGCCGCCAGGGCTTCGAGCAGGCGCCGCGCCCGCTCGATGCGCCCCGCCGCCCGGTGATCCAGCGCAAGCTGGAATTCGACCTGCGCGACCTGGAGCGTCGAGAGTCCGGGACGGGCCAGCAGGTGGCGGTGCAGGCGCGATGCCTTGTCCCATGCACCGCGCCGACGCAGGGCCAGGCCCAGGGCAAGATGAGCATCGATGGTTTCGGGGCCGTCGTTGAGGGCCGCGACGAAGGCATCCGCGGCGTCGGGATCGTCGTCGAAGAGGCGACCGAGGGCCTCCAGGGGCGATCTGGCCCGGGCCCGGGCCCGGGCTCGGACTCGTGACGCGCGGCGCTGCAGCGGCCAGAGGCGCCCCAGCAGGAACGCCGTCACGGCGACCGCGAGGATCGCCAGCACGAGCGCGAGACTGGTCAAGGGCAGGACCGCCGCAGCACCGCCTCAGTCCTCGACCGCCGCCTGACGCAGGTCCTCGACCTCGCGTCGGCGGGCATCGAGCTCACGCTCGGCGGACCGGCGCGCCAGACGATGGCGGACGCCGGACAGCGAGG
>JAZBPI010000047.1:0-7110 GCA_036351555.1 Pseudomonadales bacterium | reverse complement strand
CGTTGCCTGCACGACGCCGGAGAGGGAGCCAAGCCGTGGATCTGAGACTGTCTGCCGAATACGACCTGTGGCGCAGCGAGGTGAAGGACTTCCTCGCCCGCGAGCGCGACCTCTACACCCAGCCCATGAGCGATCCGTCCGGACGCCCGAGCAGTGCGGGGCGTCTCTGGCAGGAGAAGCTCATCGAGCAGGGCTATACCTGCCGCACGATCCCGGCGGCCTACGGGGGGCACGGCGGGCAGCCGGACATCCTGCGCAGTTTCATCGTCGCCGAGGAATTCAACCGGGTCGGTGCCTCCACGGGCCTCGCGAACCAGGGGATCTCCATGTTCGTGCCCACGCTCCTGGAGCGTGGCACGGAAGCGCAGAAGCAGCGCTGGATCCGGCCGACGATCCGTGGCGAGATCGTCTGGTGCCAGGGCTACTCCGAGCCCGGAGCAGGCAGCGACCTTGCGAATCTGCGGACGAGCGCAGTGGAGGATGGCGACGACTTCGTCATCAATGGCCAGAAGATCTGGACCTCCTCCGCCCACTTCTCCGACATGATGTTCATCCTCGTGCGCACGGAGCCGGACGCGCCGAAGCACAAGGGCATCAGCTATGTGCTGCTGCCCATGGACACCCCCGGCATCGACGTCCGACCCCTGAAGACCATGACGGGCCGGGCGGAATTCAACGAGGTGTTCCTCACGGACGTGCGCGTGCCGAAATCCCAGGTGGTGGGCGAGCGCGGCGAGGGATGGCTGGTTGCGAACACCACGCTCAAGCACGAACGCGGCATGCTCGGCGATCCGAATCAGGCGAACGCCATGCTCGCCCGGATCGAGGCGATCCTCCGGGAAGAGACCGTGGACGGCCGTCCCCTCATCGAGCATCCCGTGTTCCAGGATCGGCTGCTGCGCCTGCAGGGGCGCGCGCTGGCCATGAAGTTCCACGGCCTGCGCCTGCTGACGAGCAGTCTGCGCGGCGAGGACGCAGGCGTCGGCCGGTTGCTCGTGAAGCTCAACGGCACGGAACTGAACCACGACATCGCGGCATTCGCGATCGACGCCCTCGGCGAAATCGGTGCGCTCTACGAGGACGCACCGCACCTCCGCGATCGCGGCTTCTGGCAGAGCACCCACATGTTCAGCCTCGGCCTGATCATCGGCGGCGGCACCAGCCAGATCCAGAAGAACATCATCAGCGAACGGGGTCTCGGCATGCCGCGGGAACCGAAGCCGGCGCAGCTAGCTGCAGGAGGCCACTGACATGGAGTTCGGTCTCAGCGAGGAACAGCAGCTCCTGTCCGACAGCATCACCCGGTGGGTCCAGAGCACCGTGACGCGGGAGCGTCTGCAACAGCTCGGCGACGAGGGTGAGACGGCCTCCGCGCCGCTCATCGAGGGGCTCGCCGAGCTCGGCGCCTTCGGTGTCCTCGTGCCTGAAGCGCATGGCGGCTCGGGGCTTGGGCTTTTCGAGGCGGTGCTGGTCCAGGAGGCGCTGGGGCGCGGTGCCGTGCCGGTACCCTGGACGGCGACGGCCCTGCTGGCCCCCCTCGCGCTCGCGGAGGGGCCATCGACACTGGCCGAGCAGTGGCTGCCCCGGATCGCCAGTGGCGAGGTGCGTATCGGCGTCGGGCTGTCGGAACTCGCGGGGGCCCGCGCCGGCACGGGTCTCCACCTGGAGCATGAACAGGCGAGCGGCACGGTGCGCTTCGTGCTCGATGGCGCCGGCGCGGATGCGTACCTTCTCGCCGCGGGTCCGGATGATCTGGTCTGGATCGACGGCGACGCCCTGTCGACGCCGGCGATCCCGCTCGCGACCATCGATCGCACCCGATCCCTGGTCGAGCTGACCCTGGACCGGGTGCCCTGCACGCCGCTCACGGAAGCCGGCATGGGCGGGGCACGGCTCGCGCACCTGCTCGCCGCCGGACGCGTGGCCCTGGCGGCGGACGCCTTCGGCGCCGGCCAGACCATGCTCGAGCGGGCCGTGGCCTACGCCCAGGAACGCAAGCAGTTCGACCGCGTCATCGGCAGTTTCCAGGCGGTGAAGCATCTCTGCGCGGAGATGGCGGCCGAGCTGGAGCCGTGCCGCGCACTGATCTGGTATGCCGCGCACGCGGCCGATGCCTATCCGCAGGAATTCGAGCTCATGGCCTGCCACGCCAAGGCGCACATGGGCGAGGTCGGACAGTTCGTCGCGCGCACGGCCACGGAAGTGCACGGCGGCATCGGCTTCACGCACGAGATGGGGCTGCACTGGTTCTTCAAGCGCATCGGCCTGGATCGGCAGCTGCTGGGCAATCCGGACCGCGTCCGCCAGGACGCTGCACGAATCAACGGCTGGGCCGCCTGAGCGACCGCTCAGGCACCCCCGAGGCGCGCGCGCACCCGCTCGAGATCCTCGGGCGTGTCGATTCCGCCCGGCACCGTGGCGCAGGCGTCCTCGACATGGATGCGCACCCCCTGGTGCATGGGTCTCAGCTGCTCGAGGAACTCGAGCTGCTCGAGGGGGGCCGGCGGCCAGGTCACGAAGCGGTGCAGCAGCCCCACGCGATAGGCGTAGATGCCCAGATGACGCCGCCAGGCGCCCGCGGACGACAGGGGCCCGTCACCGGGCCCACCCTGGAACCGCTCGCGATCCCAGGGAATGGGCGCACGAGAGAAGTACAGGGCGAAACCGCGCGCGTCGGCCACGACCTTCACCACGTTGGGATTGGCCAGATCCACGCCGCGGTTGATCGGTTCGCAGAGCGTGGCCATGCCTGCGTCGGGATTGGTCAGCAGGTTGGCGGCGACCTGATCGATGACGGCCGCGGGCATCAGGGGTTCGTCGCCCTGGACGTTCACCACCACGCAGTCGTCGGGCCAGCCGCGACGGCGCGCGACCTCCTCGATGCGGTCGGTCCCGGACGCGTGATCGACGGCGGTCATTTCCGCCTCCGCGCCGAGGGAGGCGACCGCGTCGTACACCCGCGCGTCGTCCGTCGCGATCACCACTTCCTGTGCGCGGCTCTCGCAGGCGCGTGCCCAGACGTGCGCGATCATGGGCCGACCGGCGATCGACGCGAGCGGCTTGCCCGGCAGGCGCGAGGACGCGTAGCGCGCGGGAATCACGATCCGGAAGCTCATGGACGGGTCTCCGAGGCCACGACGCCCTCTCAGGGCGCGGATGCATCCGTCGGCTGCGTGGCGATGCGAACCTGTGCGAAGCCGAGACGGCCGGCCGCATCCATGACCGTGACGACCGCCTGATGGGGCGCCGATCCGTCCGCGGCGATCACCAGAGGTGGACGCTGGCCGGCCTCGCCGCCGGCTTCCCGGAGCGCGGCCATGAGCGTGCCCAGCTGGCGATCCCCGAGCGGCTGCCCGGCGACCACGTAGTCACCGTCGACGGAGACCACGACTTCCACCAGGTCGGGCGGGGCCTGCTCGCCCGGCGCGTCCGCCTCGGGCAGCTCGAGCGTGAGGCGGCCCTCGCGGACGAAGGTCGTCGTGACCATGAAGAAGATCAGGAGCAGGAAGACGACGTCGATCAGCGGCGTGAGATCCACCGCGGGCGACGGCGAACGACGGCGCTGGAACTTCACGCGGCGCTCCGCGGCTCGTCTTCGGCGTGGAGCAGCTCGACGAGCTTGTTGGCCTCCTGCTCCATGGTGAGGACCAGATCGTCGACGCGGCGCGTGAAGAAGCGGTGGAAGATGAGCGCGGGGATGGCGACGCTCATGCCGGCCGCCGTGGTGATGAGCGCCTCGGAGATCCCCCCCGCCAGCTGGTTCGGATCTCCCGTGCCCTCGACGCGGATCACGGTGAAGACCTCGATCATGCCGATGACCGTGCCGAGGAGTCCGAGCAGCGGAGAGATCGCCGCGACCGTGCCGAGTGCCGTGAGGTAGCGCTCCAGGCGATGCAGCACCTGCCCCGCCATCTCCTCGACGCTCTCCTTCATGGCGCCCCGACCGCGCCGGTGATTGACCAGCACGGCGGCCAGGATCTCGCCGAGGGGCGAGCCCTCGCGCAGCTGCTTGAGCTTCGCCGTGTCGAGCTCGTCCTTCTTGAGCCAGCCCCAGACCGTGGCGAGGGTGTGCCGCGGTGCGATGCGCGAGGGCTTCAGGGACCAGAGCCGTTCGACGCAGATGGCTGCGGCGATCACCGAACAGAGCACGATCGGCGCCATGAGCCAGCCGCCGGCCTTCACCAGTTCCAGCACGTCGGGACGTCCTCCAGGGAGTTTCGAACGGCGCAGAGTGTACAGGATGACGGCCGCGGAACTGACCGGCCGCGGGCTTCAGTCCAGCAGGAGCCGGCGCAGCGCGGCGCCGAGGAAACGGTCCTGGGGATCGAAGCCACCCCGCGCCTGCTCGAAGTCCCCGAGCCGGGGATAGAGCTGCTGCGCTGCGCTCCGATCGAGGCCATGGCACTTGCCCCAGTGGGGCCGACCGCCGTGCGCGCGCAGGATCGGCTCCGCACAGGCGAAGAGCGGTGCAGGATCACGACGGGCATCCTGATGCACGGACAGGGCCGCGACCTCCACGCCCGCCGTCGGCGAGAGCCATCCGTCATCGCCGGCGACGATCCGGTACTCGATCGGCCAGGGCAACGACGGGAAGTCCCGCAGCAGGGCCGCGCGCAGGGCCCGGAAGCAGTCGAGGCCCGCCGCCGCCGGGACCGCGTACTCCATCTCGTTGAAGCGGGTCTCCCGGGCGGACGGGAACACGGCCCAGGAGGGCCCCCAGCGCTCCCCGGACTCGCCGAAGGGCACCTCGTCGAGGCGGGCGTCGGTCGGCAGCGCCACCGGATCCAGTGTCTTGGCGATGCACAGATCGTTGCGGGGCACCCACCAGAACTCGTGGTGACGATGGCTCGCCGTTCGCTGGTCGAACTCGTCGAGCACGGTCTCCACGGGGGCCTGCCAGTTGCGCTCGTGCAGGCCATAGCTCGGGACGACCTCGACGGTGAGCTCGGTGACGACACCGAGCAGGCCGAGCGACACCCGGCCGGCCGCGAGCGAGTCCGCGTCCTCGAGGATCCGCACCCTGCCCGTACCGTCCACGAGGCGCATGGCACGCACCATGGAGGACAGACTGCCAAGGCCGCGGCCCGTGCCGTGCGTCCCCGTGGCCACGGCGCCGGCCAGGGTCTGGCGATCGATGTCGCCCTGGTTCGCCAGGGCGAGCCCGAGCGGCGCGAGCAGGGGGCCGATGGCATGGATCGGCGTGCCCGCGCCGAGCCGCACCCGCTGACCCTCGACCGCCCGGACGCCGTGAAAGGCGGCGAGGTCGACGAGCAGGTCGCCATCGGACCAGAACGGATAGAACGAGTGGCCGCTGCCGACAGCGCGCAGGACCTGACCCGGCGCCAGGGTCCGGACGAGTTCGGCGAGCCCGGCCTCGTCCTGGGGTGCAGCGATGCGGGACCCGGGACAGCTGATCGCGCCGGACCAGTTCCGCCAGCCGCTCACCAGCTGCATCCCCGCGCCGCGATGGGCCAGAGCTCGTGCACTTCGCCGTCGACCACCGGGTAGAGCCAGTCGTAGAGATTGATGGTGGGGTCACAGTGCGACGTGAGCAGCCGCACCCGATCCCCGAGGGTCACCGGCAGGGCCCCGTCCTGGCCGATCAGGACGCCGTGCTCGTCGCCCGCGAAGCGATAGCGCACGCCGTCGAGATCCACGGGGACCGGCCGCACCGTATCCGCGGCGAAGCTCTTGTAGCCGCCGTCCAGGGTGATGGTGCCCGGCCGCGGCTGGCTGATCGCGGTCAGCAGCACGAAGAGTGCCGGCTCGAAGGCCTGGAAGCGCGATGCGTTGCCCTGGGCGATGGCTCCGTACTCTTCGTCCATGAACACGTAGGAGCCGGCCTGCAGGTCCGTGACCCCGTCGATCTCGCTGTCGATGTCGAAGGTTCCGGTGCCGCCGCCGGTGAACAGGGGCACCTCGATGCCGTCGGCCTCGATGAGGGCACGGGTCGCCAGCCCCGCCTCCACGATCTCGCGGGATCGCAGACGACGCTCTGCCGCATCGGCGATGTGCTGGACCTGACCCGCGTACTGCTGCAAACCGGTGAATTCGATGCCGTCCAGTGCCAGGAGCCGTCGCACCAGGGCCAGCGCCGGCGCGCCGCGGGCGATGCCCGTGCGCCCCATGTCGGGATCGAGATCGACGAGCACCCGCAGGACGATGCCCGCCTCACGGGCGCAGGCGGCGAGGCGCTCCGCGGCGCCCGCATCGTCGACGACCACGCGAACGTCCTCGTTGCGCGCGGCGAGTGCCACGAGGCGGCGCATGGCCCGCGAATCGGTGATCGGCGAGGTGACAAGGATGCGACCGATACCGGCGGCCGCCATGACCTCCGCTTCCGCGACCTTGGCCACGCAGATGCCGATGGCGCCGAGTTCGAGCTGTCGGCGCGCCACGATCGGACACTTGTGCATCTTGGCGTGCGGGCGCAGCCCGACGCCGCGCGCATCGAGGACATCGCGCATGCGCAGCAGATTGCGCTCCATGGCTGCGACGTCGACCACGAGCGCCGGGGTCGGCAGCGCCTCCACGGGTACCGGCGTCGCCAGCGGAACGGCATCGGCCGAGCGCCCGACGCGCTCCGCGAGAAAGCTCTCCAGCGTTGTGCTCATGCGCGTTCCCGCATCCGGTGGTCCAGGAAGCGGCTCTGCGGCCGCCCGCCGGCATTGCAGCATCCTCCGCGCGCGAAGGCGAGCCGGGGGAAAGCAGGGCGCCCGGTGCCGCGCGCGGACGGCCGCCTGACGGATGGCCGGGCCCTTGCGAGCGTCATCCTGCGGCGCCGATCCGCGACCCGGGCAGGACAGATCGTCGCGGTGTGGTCACCGCTTCGCGAGCAGCCTGCCACGGCCCGCATAACCGGGCGGCCGGAACTGAGCGACAGCAGCCTGCTAGACTCCGCGTCGCCGGGCAGGTCTGCACCCTGCGCCTGCACCATCCGGGGTCCGACTGGCCCACAAGTTGCCTGCCGGAGCACCGCTCGGCCCGACCTCTCGGAGCGACCATGACCGTACTCCGTCCCGATCCCGCCCTCTGGGCGCAGGAACTGCGCTGCGGACACCTGCGGTTGCGGACCGATGCGGGCCAGCACCACTGGCTGGACCACGAGGG
>JAZBPI010000046.1:0-5712 GCA_036351555.1 Pseudomonadales bacterium | reverse complement strand
GCGCGGTGCCTGCCTGGGCGATCGGTCGAAGATCTCCTGGACGCAGGTCGAGACCGGCTCCGCCATCACCTGGAAGTATCCGAGCGTGGTGCTGCGCGGCGACAACAGCGTCGGCGAGTTCTATTCCGTCGCCCTGACCCGCGGTCGCCAGCAGGCCGACACGGGCACCAAGATGATCCACATCGGCAAGAACACGCGCTCGACCATCGTCTCCAAGGGCATCAGCGCGGTGAACAGCCAGAACGCCTACCGGGGTCTCGTGCGCATCTCCCCGACGGCGCAGGGCGCCCGGAACTTCACCCAGTGCGATTCCCTGCTCATCGGCGATCGCTGTGGCGCCCACACCTTTCCCTACATCGAGAGTCGCAATCCTTCGGCGATCGTCGAGCACGAGGCGACGACCTCGAAGGTCAGTGACGACCAGCTGTTCCTCTGCCGTCAGCGTGGGCTCGATCCGGAAAAGGCGGTCTCCATGATCGTCAACGGGTTCTGCAAGGAAGTGTTCCGGGAGCTGCCCATGGAGTTCGCCGTGGAGGCGGGCAAGCTTCTGGAGATCAGTCTCGAAGGTGCGGTGGGATGACGGAGATGGAACCCATGCTCAGCATTCGTCAGCTTCAGGTCGAGGTCGACGGCAAGGAGATCCTGCGCGGCATCGATCTGGACGTCGCCGCCGGGGAAGTGCACGCCATCATGGGCCCGAACGGCTCCGGCAAGAGCACGCTCGGCGCGGTGCTCGCCGGTCGGGACGGCTACCGGGTCACGGGCGGATCAGTGCGCTATCGGGGTCAGGACCTGCTCGCGCTGGCACCCGAGGAGCGCGCCCGGGAAGGCGTCTTCCTCGCGTTCCAGTATCCGGTGGAGATCCCCGGTGTCAGCAACATGGAGTTCCTGCGGGCGTCGGTCGAGGCGATCCGCACGCACCGGGGCGAGACGAACCCGTCCGCGGTGGAGTTCATGAAGGAAGCCAGGGCGGCCTGCGCACAGGTGAATCTGGATCCCGCCTTCCTCAAGCGTGGCGTCAACGAGGGCTTCTCCGGCGGTGAGAAGAAGCGCAACGAGCTGATGCAGATGCTCCTCCTCAAGCCTCATCTGGCGCTCCTCGACGAGACCGACTCGGGGCTCGACATCGATGCGCTCCAGGTCGTCGCCGAGGGCGTCAACTCGCTCCGCGATCCGGCCCGAGCCGTGGTGATGGTGACGCACTACCAGCGCCTGCTCAGCTATGTCGTGCCTGATCAGGTGCACGTGCTCGCCGGTGGGCGCATCGTGCGTTCCGGTGGTCGCGACCTCGCCCTCGAACTCGAGGAGAAGGGCTACGGATGGCTGCAGGAGGACGCCGCCTGAGCGGCGGCACAGCCATGAGCCTCGACGATCGCATCGATTCCTTCACGCGCGCCGCACGGGCGCGGGCCGACGCCGTCGCGGCGGCCTCGGACGCGCTCAGTGCCCTGCGGGCCGCTGGCCGGGACGCCTTCCTGGCCCAGGGGCTGCCGGCCCGTGGCAACGAGTCCTGGAAGTACAGCCGTCTCGGGCCGCTGCTCGAGGACGGTCTGCTCGATCGGCCCCGGGACGGGCTTCCCGCCGTCGCGGGCCAGGCCTTCGAGGGTCTGGACTCGGCGACCGTCTCCATCGTCGACGGCCTTCCGCAGGCCTTTCCCGAGGCGCCCGAAGGCGTCACGCTGACGCGTCTGCGTGACGTCGCCGCCGACCCCTCGGTGGCCGAGCGCCTCGGAACGCTCTGCGCCGCGACGGAGCGGCCCTTCGTGGCGCTCAATGGTGCGCTCACGGAGGATGGAGTCTTCATCCAGGTGGCGCGGGATGCCAGGGTCGAGCTGCCCCTCGAGCTGGTGTTTGCGCAGGCAGAGGATGCCGCCCCGCGTGGCGCGCATCCGCGTGTACTGCTGGTACTCGAGCCCGGCGCGCGGCTGACGCTTCTCGAGCGACAGGTCGGTGCGCGGAACGTCTTCACCAACAGCGTGCTGGAAGTCTTCGTCGGCGAGGGCGCGCAGCTCGATCACCTGCGTCTGGCCCTCGATGCGGGAGCCGGCCGCTGGCTCACCGCGCTCGACGTGCAGGTCGATGCGGGGGCGCGCTACGGGCTGCATCAGGCGCTGGTGGGCGCAGCCTTCCGGCGCAACGAGGTGCGTGTCCATCTGGCGGCGCCCGGCGCCCTGGCCGAGGTCGGGGGCGCGACCCTCACCCGGGACCGGACCCATCTCGACACGCAGATGTCCCTGGAGCATGCCGCGCCGCATTGCACCTCCGATCAGCGCTTTCGCGCCATCGCCGGCGAGCGCTCGCGCACGGTGCTCAATGGCCGCATCCACATCCATCCGCACGCGCAGAAGACGGCAGCGGAGTTCAACACGCGCAATCTGCTGTTGTCCGCCGAGGCGGAGATCGACGCCAAGCCCGAACTCGAGATCTACGCGGACGACGTCAAGTGCGCGCACGGAGCGACCGTGGGGCAGCTGGATCCGGAAGGGCTCTTCTATCTGCGCAGTCGCGGGATCGACGAGGTCTCCGCACGCACCATGCTGAGCTTCGCCTTCCTCGCGAGCATCGTGGAACAGTTCCCCCTCGAACCCCTGCGCGATGGGGTGCGCGCCGAGCTCGAACGAGCCTTCTCGCGCCCGGCCGCGGACGCGCCCGCAGGCGTCGCGTCATGAGCATGGCTCCGGCCGTCCGCCCTCCGGTCTTCGATGTCGCCGCCGTGCGCCGCCAGTTCCCGGCGCTCGATCAGCGCGTCAACGACCGTCCGCTCGTCTACCTCGACAACGCGGCCTCCACGCAGAAGCCGGAGGCCGTGATCGAGGCCATCGCGTCCTACTACCGGCACGATCACAGCAACGTCCACCGCGGCGCCCATGCGCTGGCGGATCGGGCGACCCAGGCCTTCGAGGCCGCCCGCGGCAAGGTCGCAGCCTTCCTGTCCGGCCCGGGCGAAGCCGTGAAGCCCGAGGAGATCGTCTGGACGCGGGGCACCACGGAGTCGATCAATCTCGTCGCGAACGCCTGGGGCGATCGGAACCTCGGCGAGGGCGACGAGATCCTGCTCACGGAGATGGAGCACCACGCCAACATCGTGCCCTGGCAGATGCTCGCGGAGCGCACCGGCGCGCGCATCCGGGTCGTGCCGGTCACGGACGAAGGCGCGCTCGATCTCGAGGCCTACGCGGCCCTGCTCTGCGAGCGCACGCGTCTGGTGTCCGTGGTCCAGGTGTCGAACAGCCTCGGGACCGTCAATCCCGTGGCGCAGATGGCCCGCATGGCGCACGACGCGGGGGCGCTCGTCCTCGTGGACGGTGCCCAGTCGGTCAATCACTTCGCCGTGGACGTGAAGGCCCTGGACGCGGATTTCTTCGTGTTTTCCGGCCACAAGCTGTTCGGCCCCACGGGGATCGGCGTGCTCTACGCACGCGCGGCGATCCTCGACGCCATGCCGCCCTGGCAGGGGGGCGGCGAGATGATCGACCGCGTCAGCTTCTCCGGAACGACCTACAACGTGGCGCCCCTGCGCTTCGAGGCGGGCACACCGCACATTGCCGGCGCCATCGGTCTCGGCGCCGCCATCGACTGGCTCGCGACGCTCGATCGCGAAGGCGTCGAGGCCCACGAGCGGGCGCTCCTCGAGCGAGTCGATGCGGCGCTGGGTGCCATGAACGACGTGCGCCGCGTCGGAACGGTGCCCGGCCGCGCCGCGGTCGTGTCCTTCCTGGTCGACGGCGCGCATCCGAGCGATGTCGGCATGCTGCTCGATCAGCAGGGGATCGCCGTGCGCACGGGCCATCACTGCACCATGCCGCTCATGGAGCGCTTCGGCCTGCCCGGTACCGTGCGTGCATCCTTTTCCCTGTACAACACGGAAGAGGAAGTGGACCGCTTCATCACGGCCGTGGAGAAGGTGAAGACCTTTCTCTGAACGGCCTCGAGCCAACGCGGAGGTTGCACCATGACCGTCGAGACCTTTGATCCGCAGGCCCTGGGGGGCGTCACCATGACGCCTGCCGCGGTGGCGCACGCACAGCGTCAGCTCGCACGCTCCGGCGCGCGGGCGGTGCGTCTGGGCGTCAAGCAGAGCGGCTGTTCCGGCTTCATGTACCAGATCGACTACGTCACGGAGCCGGCGGCGGAGGATACGGAGTTCGTCGTGGCCGACACGTTGTCCGTGTTCGTCGATCCGGACGCGCTGCCGCTGGTACGCGGCACGGAGATCGATCTCGTCATCGAGGGCCTCAATTCCGTACTCAAGTTCCGCAATCCGAACGCCACGGCCGAGTGCGGCTGTGGCGAGTCCTTCGCGGTCTGAGGGCGTCATGGAACGCCGCATGCTGGTCGTCCAGCGCGATTGTCCTGCGCGCCTCGTGCCCGCAGGGACGCGGATCACCATCCCGCGGGACACCTTCGTGACCCTCACCCAGGACCTCGGTGGGTCCTACACCGTGAACGTCGGCGGCAATCTCGCGCGCGTCGACGGCACCGATGCGGACGCGCTGGGTCTCGAGCGGCTCGAGCTCGAGTTCGACGAGGGCATTCCCGGCGCCGTGTCCGAAGCGCACGTGCAGCAGGCCCTGCGTTCCGTGTACGACCCGGAGATTCCGGTGAATCTCGTGGACCTCGGACTGATCTACGACACGCGCATCGAGGGTCATACGGTGTTCATTCGCATGACGCTCACGGCGCCTGGTTGCGGCATGGGGCCGGTGCTCGTCGACGACGTGAAGTACCGGGTCGGCAAGGTGCCGAACGTCGAGGCGGTGGAGGTCGAGCTCGTGTTCGATCCGCCCTGGAGCCGCGAGATGATGTCCGAGGACGCCCAGCTCGAACTCGGCGTCTACGGATGAGCGAGGCCGCCCCCTTCGATGCGGTGCCCTTCGGTCGATCGATCCGTGCCGAGGACGTCGAGGAGGCCCTGGCCTTCTTCGATGACTGGGAAGACCGCTATCGCTACATCATCGACCTGGGCCGGGAACTGCCGGCAATGCCCGAGGCCCTGCGGACCGAGGATCGCTACATCCACGGGTGTCAGAGCCAGGTCTGGATCGATCATCGACGCGAGCCGGAGTCGGGCCACCTGCAGTTCGTGGTGGACTCCGATGCGCTGATCGTGCGCGGCCTCGCGGGCATCGTCCTCGCCGCCCTCAACGATCGCACGCCGGAGGAGATCGAGGCCGCGGACATCGAGGGCTTCTTCGAGCGCATCGATCTGCTCAAGCACCTCTCGCCGACTCGCGGCAACGGCCTGCGCGCCATGGTCGAACGGATTCGATCGGTCGCGCAGGCCCCCGCCTGAGCGACTCCGCAGCCTCCCCCTAGTGTCCTGTTCGATTGGTTCGCAGTGTTTGCGCGAGTCAGCGCGGCTCTTGGCCAAGGCGCGTTCGCGAAAGCGTGCCAGGGGCACGTCGAGCGAGCTCAAACGCTGCGAACCAATCGAACAGGACGCTAGCAGGCTACTGAAACGTAATTTCAGCAGCCTGCTGGTCAGTCGACCAGGTCCCGCTCCAATTGATGCCGGCTCCCACCTACAGCGTGATTGCACGGTCGGTTTCAAGGCCGTTGTGCGTGATAACGACGCTCCCACCCCCGCCGTCATCCTTCCGGCGCCAGGGTTCGATGCCAGTGCGGCGCTCCGGCATCGTCGCGCGGCAGGTGCCCGAGTCCTGCCCTGTGCGCATGCCAAGGCGCACGGCTAGACCCGATGCGACGGATTTC
>JAZBPI010000045.1:0-2446 GCA_036351555.1 Pseudomonadales bacterium | reverse complement strand
CAGACCAGATTCGCAGCTCCCCGAGCCACGCGGGTTTCCCGGCCCTGTGGAGCAGCGCCTCCGCGATCGTCTCGTCGGCTGCTGTCGCCGGTTGCAGAAAGACGTCCGCGTCGATGTTCGTCGCCCCGTAGTGCAGCGTGATGCGATCGATGCGCGCCACGAGCGCCTGCGGCCAGTGGCGCGTCAATCCGGCTTCCGCCTCCGCGCGCAGCGGCAGATCGATGCGGTCCGCCTGTTCCTGCGGATCCACGTGGATCTTCACGTCGCGAATCGACGGAAACTGCTCCCGAAGACTCCGCGCCAGGGTCCAGGCGACCTGGTGACCCTCGGACACGCTGATGTCCGGCCGCACCACGATGTCCAGATCGACGAGCACGGCGTTGCCCATGCGGCGGGAACGGATCCGGTGCGTCTCGATGATCCCGTCGATGGCGAGCGTCGCCAGCCGCAGCTGCCCGAGCTCCGCGCGCGTCAGGCCCGTGTCCACGAGCTCCTGGGCCGCGTTCGCGATCAGTTGCCAGCCGACCCAGGCCACGATGAGCGCCACGACGATGGCTGCGCCGAGGTCCAGCCAGGGCCATCCGGCCATGGCGCCTGCCACGCCGATGAGTACGGCGACCGACGAGAACGCATCGCTGCGGCTGTGCCAGGCATTCGCGAGAAGCAGCGGTGAGGCGATCCGTTCCGAAGCGCGACGGGTGTAGCGGAAGATCCATTCCTTGGAGGCGATCGACACGGCGGCCACGATCAGGGCAGGCGCGCTCGGCGAGGGAAATCGTCCTTCGAGGAGGCGCAGCAGGCTGTCGTAGGCAAGGCCGCCGGCCACGACGAGCAGGACGGCACCGAGGGCGAGGGTGCCGAGGGTCTCGAAGCGCTCGTGCCCGTAGGGATGCTCGGTGTCCGGGCCCTTGCGCGACATGGCCGTGACCACGAGGACCCCGGCATCCGTGGCAAGATCGCTCAGGGAGTGGACGCCGTCGGCGATCAGCGCCTGGGATCCGGCCCAGGCGCCGACGACGATCTTCGCGGCGCCGAGGCCCGCATCGAGCGCGCTGCCCACGAGAGTCACGTCTCGCGCGATGCGTCGCTCGTCGGCCTGCCGTTGCTGCTCCGCGGTCAAGGGGCCTCCCGGTGGTGATTCAGGTCAATGACGCCGCTCGCCGAACTGTCTACTCTTGTGAAGCTGGTGGTGGATGGGCACCGCAGTCGACGGTGCAGGAGTGCAGGGCATGATCGGTTTCATCTCTCCACGGCGCCTCGAGGCGCTGAAGCTCGATCTCGAGGATCGTCAGAACGGACTGATCCAGGAGATCTACGTCATCAGCCGCGGACTGCTCAATCGTGTCCGGGTCCCGGAACCCTTCCGGCGCGACATGCAACGAATCGATTGTGCGGTCCCGGTCAGTGTGGAGAGTCCACAGACCCAGGTCCTGATCGCCGACGTCGAGGAACTGCACCGCGTGAACAGGACTCTCACCCGGCTGCAGCGCACCGATTTCGGTCGCTGCACCTGCTGCGGCGAAGCCATCACCTACGATCTGCTCGCGGAAGATCCCACACGGGACTGCTGCACGGCCTGCGAGCCCGTCGCCGCAACTCGCTGAGAGACGTCGGGCCTTGCGCCCGACGATCAGGCCGACTCGATCCAGCGCGTACCGGCCATCTCGGCCAGCTGATCTGCATCCAGGATGCGGACTTCCTTGCCATCCACCTCGAGCACACCCTGGCGCTGCATGCGCGTGAAGACCCGGGAGACCGTCTCCACGACCAGCCCCAGGTAGTTGCCGATGTCCCCACGAGACATGGGCAGCCGGAACACTTCCCCCGACAGACGACGACGGCGCAGCCGCGACGACAGGCTCAGCAGCAGCGATGCAATGCGCTCCTCGGCGGTCTTCTTGCTGAGCAGCAGCATGAGCTGCTGATCTTCGGTGATTTCCCGGCTCAGGAGCTGGAAGAGGTGCCGCTGGAGCGAGGGGATGTCCCGTGAAAGGGGCTCGATGCGATCGAAGGGGATCTCGCACACGGCGCAGGTTTCCAGGGCGATCGCGGAATTCGGATGGCGTCCCGTGGAAATGCCGCCCATGCCGAAGATCTCGCCGGGGAGGTGGAAGCCCATGATCTGCTCCTCACCTTCCTCCGTGAGGCGATAGGTCTTGATGGCGCCACTGCGCACGGCGAAGACGCTCGAGAACGGATCCTCGGCCCGGAACACATGATCATTGCGTCGCAGCGGGCGGCCGCGCTCGATGATCTCGTCGAGGCGGGTCAGTTCCTGGTCGGCGACGGAAATGGGAAGACAGATGTTGCTCAGACTGCACGTGTGGCAGTGGGGCTGGAAGGTGTGCGTGTCCTGTGCGTGCGAACTGAGGTCGCTCATGCCGTTCCTCCCTCGGCCAGGCATCGAGGCGCATTCCCTGCGGGCCGGATTGTATCAGGACAGGCT
>JAZBPI010000044.1:0-3601 GCA_036351555.1 Pseudomonadales bacterium | reverse complement strand
GTCGCCGATCCGCCAGGGGCCAGCGGACGCGTTGCCCCCTGTGCGCGTCCGGCCCTGGCGCTCCGCGCGCCCGAAAGCGGGCGGGACCGCTCCGCAGCGAATCGCGTGGGCGCCCGTGCACAGGACCGGTGAGGAATCCGATGGCGCGACGATGTCGCGCCCCGCGCTGCCGACCATGACAGACGCCGCCCGGCGCACGGATCGAGGATCCGCGCGCCCCTGATCCGTCCCGGTCGATCTGTTCGGCACGGCGGCAGCAGGACTCAGTCCGACGCGGGATCCGTCTGGGTCCGCGCGTCGAGATAGCCGTACTCGGAGATCGCGGTCCAGGCCTTCACGTCCTTCGAGAAGGCCGTGAAGGAGGCGTGGATCCGTTCGGCCATGGGGGAGGTCTGCCCCATCTCCGCGAGCACCTCGTCGGACACGGTGCGCAGCCGCGCCAGGACATCGTCGGGGAACCGCCGCAGCTGGACGCCGCGCCCGAGCAGATCCCGCAGCGCCGTGTTGTTGCGCGCCGTGTACTCCGCCAGCATGTCCTCGTTCATGGCCCGCGTCGCGACCTCGATGATCGCCTGCAGATCCTCCGGCAACCCTTCGAAGGCCTCCTTGTTGACGATCGTCTCCATGACCGCACCCGGCTCCTGCCAGCCGGGGTAGTAGTAGTAGCGGGCCACGTCGTGCAGACCGAAGGCGAGATCGTTGTAGGGCCCGACCCAGTCGGTCGCATCGATGGTGCCGGTCTGCAGGGCCGTGTACATGTCGCCCCCCGGCATGGAGACGGGCTCGCCGCCAGCGCGCTGGAACACCTCTCCGCCGAGGCCGGGAATCCGCATGCGCAACCCCTGGAGATCGGCAAGGGAGTTGATCTCCTTGTTGAACCATCCCCCCATCTGCACACCCGTATTGCCTCCGGGAAAGGGAATCAGCCCGAAGGGCGCATAGAGCTCCTGCCAGAGCGCCAGTCCGCCGCCGTAGTAGAGCCAGCCATTCATTTCCTGCGCCGTGAGGCCGAAGGGAACAGCCGTGAAGAAGGCCGCTTCCGGCACCTTGCCGCGCCAGTAGTAGGCCGCCCCGTGCCCCAGCTCCGCATCCCCCGAGAGGACTGCATCGAAGACCTCGAAGGCACCGACGAGCTCTCCCGCGCCGTAGACCCGGATCTTCAGGCGTCCGCCGGACATGCGATCGACCATCTGCGCGAAGCGCTCGGGCGCCGTACCCAGTGCCGGCAGGTTCTTCGGCCAGGTGGTGATCAGCTTCCACCGATAGGTCTGCTGGGGTGCGGCGGTCCCGGCGACCGCGCCGTCCTGCACGGCACCGCCGCAGGCGGCGAGCCCCCCGAGCAGCAGGCTGGCGAACAGGACGTGCTTGAAGTTGTGCAGCATGGAATCGTCTCCCCCTTTCTCGTTTGTCGTTGCGTACCGCAATCAGTCCACCGGCTCGAGGCTCGCGTAGCCGATCATCAGCCACTTGGCGCCGACGTCGTCGAAGTTCACGTGCACGCGTGCGCGCTGGCCGTCCCCCTCCACATCCAGCACCACGCCCTCGCCGAAGGAGGGGTGGCGGACACGACCGCCGAGCATGATTCCCCCATCCGCCCGCTCCCCGTCTCCGGCTGCGGCGCGCCCCGCTCCGGAAAGGGGGCGCGTGATGGCCGTGTTCAGACGGACCTCCTCGAGCAGCTCGGGAGGAATCTCCCGCACGAAGCGGGAGGGCCGATTATAGGAGTCCGAGCCGTGCAGCCGCCGCGTTTCCGCGTAGGTGAGGTAGAGCTGTCGCATGGCGCGGGTGATGCCCACATAGCAGAGCCTGCGCTCCTCCTCGAGCCGGCCCGGTTCCTCGAGGGACATGCGGTGCGGGAAGAGTCCTTCCTCCACGCCGGCAAGGAACACCAGCGGAAACTCCAGTCCCTTCGCCGAATGCAGGGTCATGAGCTGAACCGCACTGGCGGCGTCGCCGGACTGCGTCTCTCCTGCCTCGAGTGCCGCGAGATCGAGGAACTCCTCCAGCCGCCGGCGCTCCGAGAGGCGCTCGTCTCCGTCCTCGTCCACGGGCAGAACCAGCTCGCCGGAAAATTGCCGTGCCGCGGTCACGAGCTCGTCGAGGTTCTCCCTTCGAGCCACGCCGCGTTCGCCGCCCTCCCGACCGTGGAATTCGAGGAGGCCCGACACCTCGATGACGTGGCGCACGAGCTCGTGCAGTTCGAGACCGGACGTCCCTTCGTCGAGGCCGTCCACGAGATCCAGGAAGCCCGCGACCGCGGTGGCGGCGCGCCCGGGGAGGACGCCTTCGGCGAGAGCGCTTCGTGCGGCCCGCCACAGGGAGAGATTCTCGTCCCGGGCAAGACCGCGCAGCAGATCCAGGGTCTTCTCTCCGATGCCGCGGGTCGGCGTATTGACGACGCGCTCGAAGGCAGCGTCCGCATCGCGACCGGCGATGAGACGCATGTAGGCGAGCGCATTGCGGATTTCCGCACGCTCGAAGAACCGCAGGCCGCCGTAGATCCGATAGGGAATCTCCAGACGCAGCAGCGCCTCCTCGAGGTTCCGCGACTGGGCGTTCGAGCGATAGAGAATCGCGCACTCACCGGCCGCGGTGCCCGCATCCATGGCTTCCTGGATCCGCTCCGCGATGAAACGCGCCTCATCGAGCTCGTTGTAGGCAGCATAGACCCGGATGGGATCGCCCTCGGCCCCCGCGGTCCAGAGCTGCTTGCCGAGCCGGTCTGCGTTGTGATCGATGAGCGCATTCGCGGCCGCCAGGATGGTGCCCGTGGAGCGATAGTTCTGCTCCAGGCGAATGGTGTGCACGTCGCCGAAGTCCTGCTGGAACCGGTGGATGTTCTCGATGCGAGCACCCCGCCATCCGTAGATGGACTGGTCGTCGTCGCCGACCACCATGATCCGACCGGATGCCCCCGCCAGCACACGCAGCCAGGCGTACTGGATGGCGTTGGTGTCCTGGAACTCGTCGACGAGCAGATGGCGGAAGCGGCGTTGGTAGTGCGCGAGCAGCTCCGCATTGCCGAGCCACAGCTCATGGCTGCGCAACAGGAGCTCTGCAAAGTCGATCATGCCGCCTCGCTCGCAGAGCTCCTCGTAGGCAGCGTAGACGCGGGCCATGGTCTCCGTGAAGAGATCTCCGCCGGGCTCGAGGTGGCGCGCTCGGCGACCCTCGTCCTTCTGCGCATTGATGAACCAGGTCGCCTGTCGCGGCGGCCAGCGCTTCTCGTCGAGATCGAGGCTGCGCAGCACGCGCTTCACGAGCCGCTGCTGGTCGTCCGCATCGAGGATCTGGAAGTTCTCCGGTAGCCCGGCTTCCTGCCAGTGAGCGCGCAGGAGTCGATGCGCGATGCCGTGAAAGGTCCCCACCCACATGTTGCGTACGGGGAGATCGAGGAGCCCCTCGATGCGCTGGCGCATTTCCGCAGCGGCCTTGTTGGTGAAGGTCACTGCAAGGACACCGTGGGGGGAGGCACCTTCTGCCTCGATGAGCCAGGCGATGCGATGCACCAGCACCCGGGTCTTGCCGGAGCCGGCGCCCGCGAGCACGAGCAGGTTCGAGACCGGCGCCGCGACGGCTTCTCGCTGAGCGTCGTTCAGGG
>JAZBPI010000043.1:0-11681 GCA_036351555.1 Pseudomonadales bacterium | reverse complement strand
GCGCGGCGAGGGAGAGCGGAACGACGAGCAGCGTCTCGACCGTCAGCCCCTGCACCGCATCGACCACGGCGAGTTTGCGGATCAGACCGTAGAAGCCGAAGGAGAAGGCGAGCGCGAGCCCGAGCCAGGGCGGCGAGCCGAAGCGCAGCAGTTCGTTGCCCACACCCAGTGCGGCCACGAGCACGGCCAGCCACTGCAGGGGCCGCAGGCGCTCGCCGAGAAAGAGCATGCCGAGCACCAGGCTCACGAGGGGATTGATGAAGTAGCCGAGGCTCGCCTCGAGCACGCGCTCGGAGAGGATCGCGTGGATGAACAGCAGCCAGTTGCCGCCGATGAGCAGACCGGAGAGGCCGAGCAGCGCCAGCGCACGCCGATCGGCGACCACCGCGCGCAGCCGGCCGAGACCGCCGACGAGCATGAGCAGGGGAATCAGCAGCAGCGCCGTCCAGAGCACGCGGTGCGCGACCACCTGCACGGCGCCCAGCTCCGCAAGCCACTTGAAGTAGAGCGGTGCCACACCCCAGATGCCGTAGGCCGCGAGGGCGAACAGGGCGCCCGCGACTGCCCGGGGGTCCTTCATCGGTCGTGCGTCATGGGCAGGCCGCCCTCAGCGATCCGCGCGCCGCAGCACGCGCGGCCCGAGCGCGTCCCGGCCGTGTGGTCGACCGAGATCGAGGGCGGGGCCCGCCGGCACGATGCGCGTCGGATTCAGCGTGTCGTGGCTGTAGTAGTAGTGGGCCTTGATGTGGGCGAAGTCCAGGGTCCGCTCGATGCCCGGGAACTGATAGAGATCGCGCAGATAACCGGACAGGGCGGGATAGTCGGTGATGCGCCGCAGATTGCACTTGAAGTGACCATGGTAGACCGCATCGAAGCGCACGAGGGTCGGGAACAGGCGCCAGTCTGCTTCCGTGACCACGTCGCCGAGCAGATAGCGCCGTTCCGTGAGGCGCTCCTCGAGCATGTCCAGGGCGGCGAAGAGCCGGTCGAAGGCGCGCTGATAGACCTCCTGCCGGGTCGCGAAGCCCACGCGATAGACCCCGTTGTTGACGTCGGCATAGACGTGCGCATTGACCGCGTCGATCTCGCGGCGCAGCGGCACCGGCGAGTAGGTGACGTCGACGTCCGTATGCGCATCGAAGGCGGAATCGAGCATGCGCAGGATGTCCGCGGATTCGTTCGAGACGATCGTCTCCCGCTCCATGTCCCAGAGCACCGGCACGGTCACGCGGCCCGTGTACTGCGGATCGGCACGAAGATAGAGATCGCGCAGGAAGGGCAGACGGTGAACGCTGTCCCCGGTCGTTCCGGCGAAGTCCGTCGCGAAGGTCCAGCCGTCCGCGAGCATGTGCGGATGCACCACGGAGACACCGATCACGTCCTCGAGCCCCTTGAGGCGGCGCATGATCAGGGTCCGATGCGCCCAGGGACAGGCCAGGGACACGTAGAGGTGATAGCGGCCCGGTTCGGCCGCGAACCCCTCCTCGCCGGTGGGGCCCGCGTCGCCGTAGGGCGTCACCCAGTTGCGGAACGCGGCATCCTCGCGCACGAATTCGCCACCGCTGGCCTCGGCAGCGTCTGCATCCTGATGCCAGCGCCCCTCGAGGAGCACTCCCATGTCCGTCTCCTTGTCCGTCCCGGCGCGAGCGCCGCATCCTGCCGCATCGGCAGGCCAGGGGAAGCTGCGTGCGGACCTGCCGGCAGCCTGCCGGGAAAATCCGTCGACCTGTCCAGCAACCGGTCGCGGCGCCTGGGCGCAACCAGAGCCCGAGGGAGCGACCAGATGTAGTCTCCGATCTGCGGGCGGGCCGTTCAGGGTCCGCACTTCACGACATCCTGCCGCACCGGAGGGGCCTCGATGGACCAGCCCGTGAACCTCGACGCGCTTCGGGTGCTCGACGCCATCGAGCGCCATGGCAGTTTCGCAGCCGCCGCCGAAGCCCTGCACCGCGTGCCCTCCGCCGTGACCTACGCGATCCAGCGCCTCGAGGAGGAGCTGGGCCTCACCCTCTTCGACCGTTCCGGCCACCGCGCGACCCTGACGTCAGCGGGACGCATCGTACTCGACCGCGGCCGCGATCTCCTCGCCGCGAGCAGCGCCCTGCAGGCCACCGCCCACCGCCTCGCGGCAGGCTGGGAGCCGCGCGTGACCCTGGCCATCGACTCCCTGATCGACGTGCGCGCCGTGCTGCCCCTGATCCGGAGCTTTCACGAGGCGCATCCGGAGATCGAGATCGCGCTCATCGAGGAAGTGCTCGGAGGGGTCTGGGACGCCGTCGCCTCGGGCCGCGCGGACCTGGCGATCGGCGCGCCGGGCACCCCGCCCCGAGGCTTCGCGACCCTGCCCTTCGGGCCGGCGGAGTTCGTCTACGTGGCCAGTCCCACGCACCCGGCCGCGCAACGTCCGGGGCCCCTCACGCCTGCAGACCTCGCCGAGGCCACGGCGGTCGTGGCAGCGGACTCGACCCGCTCGGGCGCGCCACGCAGCATCGGCGTCCTCGACCTTCGTCGACGGCTGACGGTGCCGAACCTCGAGTGGAAGCTCTGCGCGCAGCGGGCCGGCCTCGGCGTGGGCTGGGTGCCGCGCCACCGGGTCCGGGACGCGCTGGACGCAGGTGAACTGGTCACCCTGGCACTCACCGAAACGCGCCCTCCGGAGACCCTGCACATCGCCTGGCGCCGGGACCACGACGGTCGCGCCCTCGCCTGGTTCGTCGACCGCCTTCGCCAGACCGACCTCGATGGCAGCTTCCTCGCACCCTGCCCCGCGACGGGCTGAGCAGGGACCGATCAGCCCGCGGCGACGTCCTCCATGGCGAGAATGAGCGACCAGTGCTCCGGCGCCACGGGCATGACCGAAAGCCGATTGCCCCGCCGCACCAGGGCGAAGCCCTCGAGGGCCGCGTTCGCCTTCAGCTCCGTGAGTGAAATGGTCCGCGCCAGCTTGCGCACGAATTTCACGTCCACCAGATACCAGGTGGGCTGTTCAGGGTCGCTCTTCGGATCATAGTGCTTGTCCTCCGGATCGAAGGCCGTGGGGTCGGGATAGGCCTCCCGTGCCACCTTCGCGATGCCGACGATCCCGGGCACGGCGCAATTGGAGTGATAGAAGAAGATCTCGTCGCCCTTCTTCATCTGATCGCGCATGAAGTTGCGCGCCTGATAGTTGCGCACGCCATCCCAGGGTTCGGTCCTGCGCGGCCGCTGGCGCAGGTCGTCGATGCTGAACTCCTCCGGCTCGGACTTCATCAGCCAGTAGGCCATGCAGATTCTCCAGACAGGGCGGATCGAGAACGGGCGAGGTGTCAGGCGTGTGCGTCTGCGGCGGCGGGGTCGGCCGGGATGTGGGTCGCGTCGTCGACCCGCTCCATCCAGGCCCCCACGACGGGCCGCGCCGCGATCGCCTCGGCGCCCTCCACCGCACCCGCGATGCAGAAGAGCTGGGCGTACACGGCGATGTCCGCGAGCGACAGGGCGTCCCCGACGAGCCAGGGCCCGTCGCCGAGCAGCGCCGCGATCGCATCGAGATGGGCACCGAGCTCCGCGACGACGGTCTCGGGATCCTTGCGGCCCAGGCCCTGGCTGCGCGTGGTCCGCGAGACGATGCGCGGCACCACGGGCTGCATGAGACGACGCACGAGGGGCTTCTCCGCCCGGAGCAGTTCGGGCACCCAGCGGGCCGCGTTCTGCGGCCAGCTCAGGCGCATGGTCATCTCGAAGAAGTAGAGGCTCTCGTCCGCCCAGTCCTCGAGCACATGCACGAGCGCGCGGTCGCGCGGGTCCGCCGGCAGGAGGGCAGGTGAAGGATGACGTGCCTCCAGATGACGAGCGATGTCCGTGGAGTCGAGGATCCGCGTCGAGCCGTCCTCGAGCACCGGGAACTTGCCGGTCGGCGAGATCTCCTTCCAGCGACCCGAAGCGGCCTCGCTCGGCGGGATCTCGACGACCCGATAGGGCACCTCCTTGTAGTGGAGGATGCGCCGCACCTTGTCGCAGAAGGGCGAGATCTCGAACTGATAGAGAAGGACCACGCGAGCGCTCCCAGGGCAGCCGGCCGAGCGGCACAGTGTAGCGGCCAGTCCGCGTTCTGGTAGTCTGCGTGCCCGCGGGCGCGGGTCGGTGGTGGAGTTCATCATGTCCTGTGAGCGCCTCGTGCTCCTGCTCGGCGATCAGATCGGCGATCGCATCAGCGCCCTCGACGATGCCGATCCGGCCACCACCCGCGTGCTCCTGTGCGAAGTGGGCGAGGAAGTCGCCTACGCCCGCCATCACGCGAAGAAGCTCGTGTTCCTGTTCTCCGCCATGCGGCACCGCGCCGAGCGGCTCCGGGAAAGCGGCTTCGCCGTCGACTACGTCACCCTCGACGATCCCGACAACAGCGGCAGCCTCACGGGGGAACTGCAGCGCGCCGTCGATCGGCACGCCCCGGCCAGCGTGCACGTCACGCGGCCCGGAGAATGGCGGGTCCAGGAGGCCCTGGAGGCCTGGGCCGACGCCCGGGACAGGGCGCTCGTGTGGCACGAGGACGATCGCTTCCTCGCCTCCACGGCAGATTTCGAGCGCTGGGCCCAGGGCCGCAAGAGCCTGCGCATGGAGTACTTCTACCGCGAGATGCGCCGCCGTCACGGCCTCCTCATGGACGGCGACGACCCCGCGGGCGGGCAGTGGAACTTCGACGCCGACAACCGCAAGGCCCTCCCGCGGGGTGCGGATCGGCCCGAGATCAATGCGCCCATGCAGTTCCGGCCCGACGCGATCACGAAGGACGTGATCGCCCTCGTGAAGGCGCACTGCGCCGACGCCTTCGGTGATCCCGAACCCTTCTGGTTCGCGGTGACGCCGGGCGACGCCCGTCGCGCCTTCACGCACTTCGTGAAGACGCGCCTCGCGCGCTACGGGGACTATCAGGATGCCATGACCGAGGAGGACGACTTCGTCTTCCATGCCCTGATCTCGATCTACCTGAACGTGGGACTGCTCGATCCCCTGGCCTGCTGCCAGGCCGCGGAAGCCGCCTGGCGGGAAGGGAAGGCCCCGCTGAACGCGGTCGAGGGCTTCATCCGTCAGATCCTCGGCTGGCGCGAATTCATCCGGGGCATCTACTGGCACGCCATGCCCGCCTACGCCGAACGCAATGCCCTGGGCGCGGAGCTGCCCCTGCCGGAGTTCTACTGGACGGCGAAGACCGGCATGAACTGCCTGCGCCGGACCGTCGAGGCGACGCGCCGGAACGCCTATGCGCATCACATCCAGCGCCTCATGGTCACCGGCAACTTCGCCCTGCTCGCCGGCATCCGGCCCATGGAGGTCGCGGACTGGTACCTGGGCGTCTACGCGGATGCCTACGAGTGGGTCGAGCTGCCGAACGTGCTCGGCATGGCCCTGTTCGCCGACGGCGGACTCTTCGCGTCCAAGCCCTATGCCGCGAGCGGGCGCTACATCCAGCGCATGTCCGACTACTGCGCCGGCTGTCGCTATCGTCCGGATCGCCCGGTCGGGAAGGATGCCTGCCCCTTCAACTACCTCTACTGGGATTTCGTCGCGCGCAACGAGGACCGGCTCCGGCGCAATCCGCGCATGGCCATGGTCTACCGCACGCTCGAGCGCATGGACCCGGATCGGGTCGCGACCATGCGCGAGCAGGCCGCCGCCGCACGGGCGGACCTGGACGCCCTCTGAGGTCCGACGGCCGGCCGGGGCGTTCGTCGACGATTCCGGTCGCGCGCTCGAGGCGCTCGGTCAATCCCCCACGGCCGTCGACCTGCGGCGGCCGTGCACCATGTAGTTCACGGCGAGCCAGTCCGTCAGGCGCATGCGCCGCGTGAGGGGATTCACGCGCACCCCGGTGCGGGCGACGACGTCGATCCCGCCCCGCGCCAGATGCGCGGCGAGCTCGTCGGGACGCACGAAGCGTGACCACTGATGGGTGCCGCGCGGCAGCACCCGGGCCACGTACTCCGCGCCGACGATGCCGATGACGAAGCCGGCGAGGGTCCGGTTCAGGGTCGCGACGAACTGATGGCCGCCGGGCCTCACGAGGCTGTTCACCGCATCCATGAAGCCGGGCAGATCGGCGACGTGCTCGACGACCTCCATGTTCAGCACCAGGTCGAAGCGCGCACCGGTTCGCGCGAGGTCTTCCGCGGCCTGGTGCCGATAGGTCACGGCGAGCCCGGAGCGCTCTGCGTGCAGGGTCGCGATCGCCAGGTTGCGTTCGGTCACGTCGATGCCCGTGACGCGCGCCCCGGCCCGGGCCATGGCTTCCGCGAGCAGGCCGCCCCCGCAGCCGACATCGAGCGCCTCGAAGCCCTCGAGCGGCGCCGGTCCGGACGCACCGGGCACCACCTGCTCGAGGATCCATCGGGTGCGCAGTCGGTTGAGCACGTGCAGGGGCCAGAAGGGGCCGTCCTCGTCCCACCAGGTGTCCGCAAGGCGGGTGTAGAAGGCGACCTCCTCGGGGTCGATGCTCGATGCCGGCGCGCTCATGGGGCCTCCTTGCGTGAACCGGGTAGGGGCTGACAGCGCGTACACAGATACAGGCGCCGTCCGGCCACGTCGCGCCGCTGGATCGCCATGGCGCAGCGCGGGCAGGGTTCCTCCTCGCGCTCGAAGACATAGTGGCGGCAGGCGCGACGCGGCAGGCCCTGCGCCGTCCGGGCCCGGACCCAGGCCTTCGGCGCCGTCTCGCCGCGCGTGAGGTAGGCTCGGCGCGCGATGGCCCGGATTTCCCGCGTGAGGCGCGCCAGCGCTGCGTCGTCGAGATCGCAGGCGCGCGCATCCGGGTGCACGCCGGCGATGAAGAGGATCTCGGAGCGCAGGTAGTTTCCGAGCCCCGCGAGAAAGTGCTGATCCATGAGCAGCCCCCCGAGCGTGCGCCGGGCGAAGGCGCGATCGCGCAGGCGGCGGCGCAGGAACGCCGGCGTCGTCGCCGGATCGAAGACATCCGGGCCGAGCTTGCCGAGGAAGGGATGGGCCTGCCACTCACCGGGGGCCAGCAGATCGATCTCCGAGGCGCTGTAGAGCAGCGCCGCGTGCGTGGGCGTCTCGAGCACGAGGCGCAGGTCGCGATTGGTCTGCGGACGGACACCGGCACGCTGCACGTACCAGCGCCCGTAGAGCTGATTGTGGGAATAGAGCGTGCGTCCCCCGTCGAACTCCATGAGCAGCGCCTTGCCCCAGGCGCGCACGGAACGGATGCGCTCCCCCTCGAGCGTCGGCACCTGCCGCTGCAGCCGGGGAAAGCGGAACCAGACCCGGGTCAGGGGCGCATCGACGAGGACGCGCGCCAGCCGATCCGCCGCACGGCGGATTTCCGGACCCTCGGGCATGACTCAGGTCCCTGCCGCAGCGCGGGCCAGGGTGTCTCCGAGCGCCGTCTCGATGGCGCCCGTCAGGGCACCGGATTCCGGCGCCACGCCGCTGCGGAAGCTTGCGACCAGGCGCCCGTCGCGGCCGATCAGGTACTTGTGGAAGTTCCAGCCCGGATACTCCCCGGCGGCCTCCCCCAGGCCGCGGAACAGCGGATGGGCCTCGCCCTCCGCCGCATGGAGCCGGTCGAACATGGGAAAGGACACGCCGTAGTTCACCCGGCAGACCTGCTCGGTGCGCGCCGCGTCGAGATATTCCTGGCCGCCGAAGTCCCCGGAGGGAAACCCCAGCACCACGAAGCCCTGGTCGGCATAGCGTGCGTAGAGCCGCTCGAGACCGGCGAACTGCGGCGTGTAGCTGCACTGGCTCGCGGTGTTGACGACGAGCACGACCTTGCCGGCATAGCGGTCGCAGAGATCGACGGTCTCGGCCCTGCCGAGGGTCGGCAGCCGGTGATCGAGCAGGGGACAGGCGGCGGCACGGGACAGGGCCGGGAGCGCCAGGCAGAAGGTGAACAGGGCCAGGGAGCAGGCACGGAACGGCGACATGGACGGAGACTCCTCTTCGACCTCCGGAACCCCCGCTCCGCCGCCCATGATGTCGTCTGCCCGGCCGATTGCAAGCGCGGATCAGGGCACGGCGGGTATCATGCAGCGCCCTCGAGCATGCCCGGGCCGCCATGAACCCCGTCCTCGCCGACATCATCGATCTGCTCACCGTGGAACGGATCGAGACCAATCTCTACCGCGGGCGCAACGATGCGCGGGTCCCGCACGTCTTCGGTGGACAGGTGCTGGCGCAGGCCATCGCCGCGGCCAACGCGACCGTCGACGGCGGTCGCGACCTGCACTCCATGCACGCCTACTTCCTCCGTGCCGGCGACTGGAATCGCCCGGTGCTCTACGAGGTCGACCGCATCCGCGACGGCCGCAGCTTCACGACCCGCCGGGTCAAGGCGATCCAGCACGGTCGGGCCATCCTGAGCCTCTCCGGCTCCTGGCAGGCGCCGGAAACGGGCCTGTCCCACGCGGCGCGCATGCCCGACGTCCCGGGACCGGACGGCCTGGCCCTCGACCGGGACCGCTATGCGCGGCTGGCGAAGCGCCATCCGCGCGTGCGCGGCTTCGCCTTCCGCTACGACGCCATCGACAGCCGTCAGGTGGAGGGCTTCCTCATGACGGACCCGACGCCGCGGGCGCCGCTCAAGCACACCTGGATGCGCACCGTGGACCGCCTGCCGGACGATCCACGGCTGCATCAGGCGCTGCTCGCCTACCTCTCCGACATGGACTTCATGAGCACGTCCCTGCTGCCCCACGGCGCCACGCCCGCGGCAGGCGCGGCGATCCAGGGCGCGAGCCTGGATCACTCACTCTGGTTCCATCGTCCCCTGCGCGTGGACGAGTGGCTGCTCTTCGCCAAGGAAAGCCCCACGGCCGGCGGCGCGCGCGGCTTCGTGCGCGGCAGCTTCTTCACCGAGGCCGGTGAACTCGTCGCCTCGGCCATGCAGGAATGCCTGATCCGCCCGCGGCCGGACTCGGCGAAGGGTTCTGACAGGGAACCGGGTTCAGGCGCGGACGGAGAAGGCGGCGGCGCCTCCGCCTGACGCCTCAGGCCACGTCCCGATGGGGATCGGGTTCGTGATTGCAGACGCGCGCGATCTCGCGGAGCAGTGCATCGCGGGTGAAGGGCTTGGCCAGGGAGCCGGCCGCAGCCCCGATCACGGCCTCGTGCTCGGCCGTGGGCTGATCGAAGCCGGACATGAGGATCACCGGCAGGCCGGCCCGCAGATGGCGCATCTTCCGGAGTGCTTCCTCGCCGGTCATGCGCGGCATGCTGCAGTCCATGAGCACGAGATCGTAGGCATCGGGCTCGGCCTTGAAACGCTCCAGCGCCGCCAGCCCGTCCTCGGCGACGGTCACCTCGAAGCCCTCGGCACGCAGGGTCGCGGTGAGGATGTCGCGAATGCCCGGCTCGTCGTCGACCACCAGGGTCCGGCAGGGCTCCGGTAGCGCGCCCGTCCCCGGACGCGTCGCCGGAGCCTCGATCGCCGGCGCGGCGCCGACGCGCGCAGGGAGATAGAGACGGAAGCAGCTGCCCTCCCCTTCGTGACTGGTGACCCGCACCGTGCCCCCGTGGGCCTTGGCGGCACCATAGACGGAGGGCAGACCGAGACCGGTGCCCTGGCCCTTGGGCTTGGTGCTGAAGAAGGGTTCGAAGATGTCGGCCATGACGCTCGGCGACATGCCGCAGCCCGTGTCGCGCACGGACAGCACGACGTAGGGGCCCGCAGCGAGTTCCGGATCCAGGGCCTGCGCTTCCGTGGCATCGAGATCGACGCGCTCGGCGACGACCTCGATCTCGCCATCACCGTCGATCGCGTCGCGCGCATTGACGCAGAGGTTCAGCAGCGCATTGGAGATCTGGCTCTCGTCGCCGCACAGCGGCAGATCGCCGACGGCGAGATGGGTGACGATGCGGATCCGTGGATCGAGCGTCTGCCGGAGCAGGTCCAGGGTGTCGTGGATCACCGGGCGAAGATCGAAGTCCCGCTGATCCATGGCCCCCTGGCGCGCGAACACGAGCAGCTTGCGCACGAGGTCGGCGGCACGCACGCAGGTCTCGAGCACGCGCGTGCTGTACTGGCGCACCTGATCTCCGTCGTCCGGCGCATCCGCCATGAGCTCCGTGTAGCCCTGGATGCCGGCAAGCATGTTGTTGAAGTCGTGCGCGACGCCGCCGGCGAGCCGGCCGATGCCCTCCATGTGCTGCGCCTGACGGAGCTGTTCCTGCAGACGGTAGCGCTCCTCTTCCGCTTCCCGGATCGGCGTGAAGTCGCGGATCGTCAGCAGCATGGTCTCCTCGCCGCCGATGGTCAGACGACGCGCGGAGATGAGCACGGGCAAGGCGCCGCGCTCCCGGGTCACGAGCTCCGTCTCGAAGGCTTCCACGGGGCCGGCGAGGGCCAGCTGCGTGAAGTGCTCGAGCTCGCGACGGCTGCGCCAGAACTGACCGTAGTCCCCCCAGCGCGCCTCCAGCTCGTCCCGGGTCCAGCCGAAGAGGGTCTCCAGGGTCTCGTTGGCCTCGATGAGACGGCCGTCCTGGAGGCGCACGAGCACGAGCGCATCGGGGCTCTGCTGGAACACGGAGGAGAACTTCACCTCGGAGACACGCAGCGCCTGCTCCACCTCCACCTGATGGCTGACGTCCAGACCGAGGGAGGCGAGCTGCGGTGTACTGCCGTCCGTCGCGGGCAGGGGCGTGTGGTACCACTGCAGGACCAGCTCACGACCATCGCGATGACGCTGCACGACCCGGAAGGTGCCGTCGGCCGAACGGACGCCCTCGCCGTGCGCGAAGGGGGAAGCACGGGTCGTGCGGGCGGCTTCGGGCACCAGTTCCCAGGCGCTCATGCCGAGCGCCGCGTCCCGCTCGTAGCCGAAGATCCGCTCGGCAGAGCGGTTCCAGCCGCGGATCCGGTACTCCGCATCGAGCACCACGGCCGCCAGGGGCGTGTTCTCGAGATGGGCCCGCAACTGCTGCTCGGAGGCCTGGGCCTGCGCCTCCGCGCGACGGATCGCCGTGACGTCGGCGAACACGGCGACGAGCTGGATGCGCTCCGCGACGCGCTCCGCATAGACGGTCACGACGACATTGAGGTCTCCGGCGTCACCCGGGCGCATGACCGTCTCGAAGCTGCGTCGATCACCGGCGGCGAGGAAGGCGAGGATGGCCTCGGCATTGCGGCGGCGATCGGGGGGGAACCAGTCGACGAGACGGGTGCCCACCACGTCGCGGAGACGGCGCGCACCGACCATGCGCAGGAAGGGTTCGTTCGCATCCTCGATGCCGAGCTCCGCGTCCGTGCGCACGAAGCCCGTGTCGGAGCCGTCGAGAATGCCCGTCACGCGCCGGCGGCTCTCGCGGAGCTCGTCGCGGGCGAGGCGGAGGAGAAGCACGAGGACCCCGGTCCCGGCGATCTCCAGGCCCGTCCGGAACCGGACCGCCGGCTCGACGCTCGTGTCCGTGAACAGCGCCACGGCCGTGAGCGCGAGCAGCACGGCGGAACCGAGCGGGAACACGGCAAGCGGCGGCAGCCAGAGTCCGGCGACCACGGGCAGGCAGTAGAGCGGCAGCAGCCAGCCGGCGCCGTCCGCGAAACGGACGTCGACCGCGACCACGCAGGCCAGCACGACGAGCGCGATGCCGGTAGCGAGGTAGCTTTCGTGGTGTCGCGGATGCACGCACTGCGTCCCTGAACCCTGGGACGAAAGCATAGCAACCGGTCGCGGGGTCGGCCTGCCGGTCGCGGC
>JAZBPI010000042.1:0-4853 GCA_036351555.1 Pseudomonadales bacterium | reverse complement strand
GCTGCGCCACGCCCGGCACGTCGAATCGGGAACGCCTCACCATCCCCGGCTCCATGGAGGACCGAACGCAAGCCTGGCTCTGTGGGCAGGGGAGGGCTGTCAGCTCGGGCCGGAGTGCGCTGTGGGAAAGCACACTGACCCCTTTCGGCCGATCACGCAGCAACCGGAACAGCCGACGACGCTCGATCACCTGGAGGGCGACCGACGCATCGACGCCGGACCGCTCAGACGGTCGGATCTTCCGCGTCCGCGAGGCGTTCGAAGCATTCGACGCGATCGCGCCCCCCTTCCTTCGCCGCGTAGAGCGCCTGATCCGCCTTGGCGACGATGTCGTCGAGGGACTCCCCGCCGCTCTCCAGGTGCGCAAGGCCGATGGACAGGGTCACCTCGACCTCACGATCCCCGAAGGCCACGGGGCGGTCATGGACGAGCGCGCGCGTGCGCTCCGCCACGAGCAGGGCATCCGCGAGAGCCGTGTGGGGCAGCACCACCACGAACTCCTCGCCACCGAAGCGGTAGTAACGATCGCAGGAGCGCAGCGAATCCATGATCCGGTGCGACACCTCCCGCAGCACGGTATCGCCGCAGGCATGTCCGTGCCGATCGTTGATCTGCTTGAAGCGATCGAGATCCAGCAGCATCAGCGAGAGCGGATGGCCGTAGCGGCGGGCGCGCTTCACCTCCGCCCGCGCGTTCTCGAAGAACTCCCGCCGGGTCCCCGCCCCCGTGAGCGAATCGCGGCGGGTCTTTTCCTTCAGTTCGTGGTGCTGGAAAAGCAACGCCAGATGCTGTTCGACGATCCGGCGAAACTGCTCGAGGAGACGCTCGTAGCGGACAGAGAAGGCATTTTCCCGGTCGTCGAGTACGCACAGGGCGCCGAAGGCCTCGCCATCGGGCCACAGGAGCGGCATGCCCAGGTAGGCGATCAGTCCCTGCCGCGCGGCGGGCACGTTGCGCCAGCGCAGGGCCTTGAGCGCATTCGGCACGCGCAGGGCAGCGCCGCTGGCGACCACGGCGCCGAAGACGTCCTCGGGGTCGGCCGGCAGGCTGGCGCCCTGGGTGTGCGGATTGCCCGGTCCGTCGCTGGTCACGAAGACCTCCATGCCCGAGGCATCGTGCCGGCGCACGATGAGCGCCGCCGGGACGGCGAGCACGTCCGCGAGGATGTCGACGGCCTGCTGCCAGGCTTCGCGGGTGGACTCGGGTATGTCGATGACGTCGTGTCGCCGCATGCTGCCGCTCTCCAGGCCAGCCCCATTGTCGACCGCCGCTCCGTCGACCGTCCAGCATCCGCCGCCGCGACCCCCGGGGCCGATGCCGCCACTGGCCGGCCCTTGACCGAATCGATTAACGACATTAACGTTAATGCCATTAATAAATACCGGAGGCATCGATGCGCAAGACCGAACTCCTGCGCCGCCTGTTCCGGGAGATCGCGATCCTCGAGGAGGCTGCGCGCGCGGAGCTCTGCCGCCAGCTGCCCGATGCCGTTTCCGAAGCCCAGTTCGGCGTCCTGAGCCATCTCCGCTACACCAGCAACGCCGCCGAGACCCCCGCCGACCTGGCCCGTGCCTTCCGCGTGTCGCGACCGGCCATGACCCAGATGCTGGCGCGCATGGTCCGCGGCGGTCTCGTCACCCTCGAGGCCACCCCCGAGGATCGTCGCCTGCGCCACGTCCGGCTCACGAAGCTCGGGCGCGAGGCGCACGAGCACACGCTGGCGGGCCTCGACGACGCCTTCAACCTGGTCGGCCGCGCGTTTCGCAGCGAGGCCCTCACGACGCTCTTCGAGCAGATCCGTCATCTGCGCCTGCTGCTCGAAGCGCACTCCCGCATCGAACCGATGCCCGCGGCGACCTCGGAGGACGAGCGACGATGACCCCTGCCACGCGACGCGCATTGACGAGCACGCTGCTCGCGGGCGCCTTCCTGGGCCTGGCCGCAACCGGCCTGCTGGCCTATTTCACCCCCTGGGACGCCGACATCGCCGGCATTCACACGGTCCTCGGTCTCGCCGTCCTCGTCGCCTTCGGCTTCCATCTGCGGAACAACTTCCGGGCACTCGTCGGCTACCTGCGCAGCAAGGGAAGGATCCTCCTCGGCGCCGGGGTGCCCCTGCTGCTCGTTCTCGCCGTACTCATGGAACTGCCCCCGGCGAGCACGCTGCTCGAGACCGGACAGGCGCTCCGCGGGACCGCCAGGGTGACGGAGGGGCGCTTCCAGGTGATTCGCACGCGTGCCGCGACCCTCGACGCCCCGCTCCGCATCAGCGTGCGCGCCGGCACCGCCTATGAATCGGCACCGCAGCCCCTCTTCCTCGGTCTCAGCTACACCAGCATTCCGCAGATGGCCTTCTGGCTCGAGGACACGGACGGCCGCTTCCTGGAGACGCTCTACGTCACGGCGAAGCTCGCGAGTTCGGGCTTCCAGTCGACGGATCCGTTCTCGGAGGAGGTGATCCGGCGTCCGGAAGCCCTGCCCGTCTGGGCACATCGTCGCGGCGTCCGCTACGGAGACGGTCTCATGGTGCCCCTGCCCGAAAGTGACGATCTCGACGGGGTCACCGCAGCGACCCCCGTGGGCCACTACGACATCGAAACCGGCCTCCCTGCGGGCGTGCGCCGCGGAAGGGTGTTCATGGAGATCAATCGCTCCTACGACTTCAACGCTGCCTGGCATCCGGATCGCTTTCCGGACGATCCCGTCTACTCGGGCTCCGGCTCCTCGGGACAACCGTCGATCATCTACAGCGCCGAGGTCGACCTCGACGGCGACCGCAACGCCTGGCTCCTGGAGCCGATCGGACACGGGCATCCGTCCGGTGCGGACGGGGACCTCACCGCTGATCTGACGGGCTTCGACAGTGCGCTCGCCCTGGTCGGTCCCGTGGTCGTCGAGCGCGGACCCTGACGGGAGACCTGACGGGAGACCTGACGGGCGACCTGACGGGGCCCCGGGCGCGGCACGGCTGAGCGCCCCGGGTCCGGACCGGTGCCCGGACAGTCTCCTGCGGTCGTCCGCGGCGTGCTGGCGACGACCGTCTCCTTGCGGAACCACCGCTCGAGGTGATGGAATGCCGCTCGCTACCTAAGGGGTGGTCCCATCCGCCGCACGGCGACGGGGACCTGAGACATCCACCGCGTGGATGGACCCTCCGAACCTGATCCGGCTAGTACCGGCGTAGGGATAGGTCGAGTTCTCGGGCGTTCGCCCGGCTTCTGCCTCCTCCGACGTAGGGTCCTTCCGGGTCTCTTGCCCCGTCCGGGAGAGACACCGATGCCTTGCCGCACTTCGAGGACGTTCACCGCAAGCGTGCTCGGCGCGCTGCTCCTCAACCTGCCGGCCCTCGCCCTGGCCGCCCCCATCGAGGAGGTCGTGGTCACCGGCGATCTGCGCGAATCCGCCCTGAGTCGGCTGGCGGCGCCGGTGACCGTGATCGACGAGACGCTGATCCGCGAGCGCAGCGCCACCCACCTCGAGGACGTGCTGATCACCGCACCGAACGTGAACATCGCGACCGGTTCCTCACGCGCCCGCTTCATCCAGATCCGCGGCATCGGCGAGCGCGGGCAGTTCGCGGAACCGCTGAATCCCTCGGTCGGGGTGATCGTCGACGACGTGGATCTGTCCGGCGCCGCGACCGCGGCCACGCTCTTCGACGTGGCGCAGGTCGAGGTGTTCCGGGGTCCACAGGCGGGACGCTACGGCGCCAATGCCCTGGCCGGTCTGGTGGTGCTGCGTACCGCCGCGCCGACCGAGCTTCCGGAGGGGCGCGTCGAGCTGGACGCCGGCGCCTTCGACACCCGTCGGATCGGGGCCGTGCTCTCCGGACCGCTCGCGGGTCCGACCCTCACGGGGCGTCTGGCCGCGCAGCAGAACCGCTCCGACGGCTGGATGCGCAACGCCTTTCTCGACCGCGACGACACCGCCGGTCGCGACGAGCGCAGCCTCCGTGGCCGCCTCCGCTGGGCCCCGACGGACCGCTTCTCCACGGATCTCACCCTGGCGCGGGTCGACATCGAAAACGGCTACGACGGCTTCACCCTCGACAACAGCTTCACGACCCTCTCCGACGCGCCGGGCCGCGACGCCCAGGACAGTCGCCTCGCCTCGCTCCATGCGCGCCTGGAGACGGACAGAGGCATCGACGTCGACCTGATCGCGGCAGGCTCCGATTCCCGCATCGACTACGGCTACGACGAGGACTGGACCTTCGTCGGCTTCGATCCCGACGGCTACAGCTCGACGGATCGCTACCAGCGCGATCGCCGGACCTCGAGCCTCGAACTGCGCATCGGCTCCGAACGCACCGCCCGCCGGACCGACTGGCTCGTCGGCATCTTCGATCTGAACCGCGACGTCGATCTCGAGCGCGACTACAGCTTCGCGCCGGGGCCCTTCGCGAGCCGCCTGCGCACGCAGCGCACGGCACTCTTCGGCAGCCTCGGCCACGCGCTCACGGAGTCCCTGCGCATGACCGGCAGTCTTCGCGTCGAGCGCCGCGACGACCGCTACGACGATTCCGAAGAGGTCGCCTTTACCCCCCGGGAGACCCTCCTCGGCGGGCGCGCGGCCCTGGAATGGACGCTCGACTCCGGCGCGCTCCTCTACGGATCCCTGTCTCGGGGCTACAAGGCGGGCGGCTTCAACACGGACGGCAGCCTGGACGCCGATCTGCGTGAATTCGCCAGCGAGGCCGTCTGGAACTACGAGCTCGGCGTCAAGAGCCTTCACCTCGACGGCACGCTGGCGACGCGTGCCGCCGCCTTCGTGATGACCCGCGCGGACCAGCAGGTCGCGACCTCGATCGTGCGGCTTCGCGGCGACGGCAGCGCCGAATTCATCGACTTCGT
>JAZBPI010000041.1:0-35797 GCA_036351555.1 Pseudomonadales bacterium | reverse complement strand
TTCAGTTCGTGGGCTCGATCATCATCGCCGGGGTACTGCTCGTGAACGGCCCGGCCAGCTATCGCTTCAGTTGCGGCGCAGCCGAACGTATCGCGGGCGCCAAGGGCAGGGACCTCGTGGATCTGGGCATCGGCACGATTCGCAGCGTGACCAAGGGCGTTCTCGGCGTCGCGCTCCTGCAGGCCGCGCTCGCGCTCGTCGGCTTCGTCGCCATCGGGCTGCCGGCCGCCGGGGTGTTCGCAGGAGTGGTGCTGGTGGCTGGAATCGTCCAATTCCCGGGCATCCTGGTCATGGCGCCACTCATCGCCTGGGTCTACAACTTCGCCGACCCCGTCCCGGCGACGGTCTTCGCCGTGTACGCGGTGCTCGTCGCACTCAGCGACAACGTCCTGAAGCCGATGCTTCTGGCACGGGGCGTCGATGTCCCGATGCTCGTGATTCTGGTCGGCGCCATCGGTGGCGCCGTCGCAGGCGGCGTGATCGGGCTGTTCGTGGGCGCCGTGCTGCTGGCCGTGGGCTACCGGATCCTGACTTCCTGGGTCGCGCTGGAGGCGGACCCGCTTCCCGTCGATGCGCCCGCAAGCTCCGCGCGCTGATCACGCTCACGACCGGCCAGCGAGATGCTGACTCTGCAACCGATGCTGCTGCCAGGACCGGTCCTGCGAAAGGGAGCAGGCGTCCGTCTCGCGGCCGTCGGCATCATCACGCTGCTGGTGGGATGCACGACGGTCGGCCCTGACTTCGTTCCCCCCGACAACCCTCTGCCCCCCTCCTGGTACGAGGCAGAGCGTGCCCGTTTCGAGCCCGCCCCGCAGGACCGCATCGATTGGTGGACAGGCTTCGGAGACCCGACCCTCGATGCCCTGGTTTCCATGGCGCAGCGACAGAACAACGGCCTGCAGATCGCCGGCCTGCGCATGCTCGAAGCCCGGGCGCAACTCGGCGTCGCGGTCGGCAACCGCTATCCGCAGGCGCAGGTCGTCCAGGGCGGCGCCACCCGCGTTCAGGCAAGCAGGAACGGTGCGAACACCGCTGCGGGCGATCTGCGTTTCACGCAGTACGACCTGGGTCTGGCGGCGTCCTGGGAACTGGATTTCTGGGGGCGGTTCCGGCGCGGGATCGAGGCGGCCGACGCAGCCTATCTCGCCTCCATCGCCGCCTACGACGACGCCTTCGTTCTCCTGACCGCGCAGGTCGCGGACACCTACGTGCTGATCCGGACCCTCGAGGAACAGCTGCGCATCACGCGCGAGAACATCCGGCTCCAGGAGCGCGGCTACGAGATCGTCGACGTGCAGTTCCGCAATGGCGAGAGCTCGGAGCTCGACGTGCTCCAGGCGCGTACGCTGCTGCTGAGCACGCAAGCCTCGCTACCGGATCTGGACGCATCGCTGCGTCGCGCGCGTCATGCCCTGAGCACGCTGCTCGGCCTCGCGCCGGGAGACCTGGCGGACCTGCTCGTACGCCGGGTGGACTTTCCGATCGTTCCGGACGAGATCGCGACGGGCGTGCCCGCAGATCTCCTGCGACAACGCCCCGACGTGCGGCGTGCGGAGCTGCAGGCCATGGCCCAGAACGCTCGGGTCGGCCTGGCCACAGCCAATCTCTATCCGAGCTTCTCGCTGTCCGGATCGCTCGGTCTTTCGGCGGCGGGCGCGACCCATACCACGCGCACCGGGGATTCCGGCTTCACGAACCTCTTCTCCACGGACAGCTTCACCTACGGCGTCGGCCCGAGCTTCGTCTGGCCGATGCTGAACTATGGCCGCATCCGCAACAGCATCCGGATCCAGGACGCGCGTCTCCAACAGGCGCTCGTCGCCTATCGGGAAACGGTGCTGCAGGCGGCGAGGGAAGTGGAGGATGCCCTGGTCGACCTCGCCGGTGCCCGCGATCGCGAGACGCTTCTGGCGCAGTCCGTCGAAGCGGCCCGGCGTTCGAGCGACGTCGCCCTGCTGCGCTACCAGGAAGGCCTGGCCGACTATCAACGCGTGCTCTCGGCGCAACAGTCACTGTTCACGCAGCAGGGCCGCTTCATCGAGAACCGGGGGCGCATCCTGCGCAGTGCGATCGTCGTGTACAGGGCGCTCGGTGGCGGCTGGGAGCTGCGCGCGGGGCAAACCATTGTCGATCCGGACGTACGCAGGCTCATGGAGTCGCGCACGGACTGGGGCGGCTTGATCGAGGCATCGGAGCGGGACGCTGACGACCTGCCCGCCGTGTCGGCGCCCCGGTGAGGTGAGCGTGCTGCCGTCACCGTCCGCGCAGGCCAGGCCGCGCCACGACCAGAACGCTCAGGCACGAGGCAGAGCAGCATGACAGACGACACCACCGACCCCGAAAGCGGTTCGGGTCGCCCTCGGGCGGACGAGACCCCCGCAACGACCAGCACCGCCGGGGGCGATCCGGTACGCCGCGCGACGCTCATCGTGCTCGTGCTCTGCGTGCTCCTGATCGTCTTCTATCTCTTCGCGGATCGCGCCACGCCCTTCAGTTCCCAGGCCCGGATCCATGCCCAGGTCGTACCGATCGCCTCGGAGGTGAGCGGGACGGTCGCGGAAGTGCTGGTTCGGGACAATCAGCTCGTGGCTGCCGGCGAGGTGCTGTTCCGGATCGATCCCATCCGCTACGAACTCGCCGTGGCGAACGCCGAGGCGGCACTACAGGCCGCTCGAGAAGGAACCGAGGCCACCACGACCGGGCTGGATGCAGCGCAGGCGAACGTCCTGGCGGCCCGGGCTTCGCTCGCGCGCAGCCGCCAGGACGCCGATCGCCTGAGGCGTATCAAGCAGCAGGACGCTGGCGCCATCTCCGATCGCCTCCTCGAGTCCTCCATCGCCTCCGTGGAGATCTCCACTCAGAAACTTGCCGCCGCCGAGGCTCAGCTCGAGCAGGCTCGCCAGGCGCTGGGGCAGTCGGGCGACGAGAACGCGAGCATCGCGCAGGCGCTGGCGTCCCTCGAGCGGGCGCGCATCGATCTCGCGAGGACGAGTGTCCGCGCACCCTTCGCGGGGCTGGTCACGGAGGTCCGCCTGGAGCGCGGGAACTTCGCGGCGGCGGGCGCACCTCAGATGACCTTCATCGGGACGGAGGACGTCTGGGTACGGGCCGACTTCACGGAGAACAATCTCGGGCGGGTCGACGTGGGCGACCCGGCGGAACTGATCTTCGACGTCTATCCAGGGCGAGTGTTCTCCGGTCGCGTGCGCGGGATCGGTTTCGGCGTGGCTGTGGACAACGCTCCGCTCGGCTCGCTGCCGACCATCAGCAACAATCGTCAATGGCTGCGTTCGGCGCAGCGATTTCCCGTGGTGATCGAATTCGACATGCCCCGCGAAGATCTTGCTCGCTTGAGGATCGGCTCCCAGGCCTCCGCCGTCATCTATACGGACGATGGGGTCTTCCTCAACTGGCTTGCGGAACTCTATGTCCGCGTCCTGACCAGGCTGTCCTATGCGTACTGACGACGCCGCGGTCGCACAGCGGCGCGTCCTGCGGCTCGCGTTTGGTACGGCCGGCTGCCTCTGCTTCTCGCAGGCCATCGGCTGGCCCATGTCCTACATCAGCGCAGTGCTGGCCATGACCATGCTGTCCCTGCCGCTGCCGCGTCCGTCCCTGAAGACGTCGGCGCTCGCCATGCTGGCCGTCATCGTGCCGATCTACGCGTCGATCTGGCTGCTCCTGCCGGCGCTGCTGCACTATCGGGCCGCGGGGCTGCTGCTCCTCCTGCTGGTGCTGTTCCACGCGTTCCACTTCACCGCACGAGGCGGGGCAGCGCTGGTCGGAACGCTGATCACGATTTCCGTGACCCTGACGCTTGCCGTCGGCTCCGTATCCGTCGATGCGGTCCTCGGCGTCGCCGCAGGCCTCTCCGCAGGCGCGATCGTGGGCGTGCTCTTCGTCTGGATGGCGCACGCGCTCCTGCCCGATCCGCCGTCGAGCCTGCCGTCGGCGGCAGCGCCTCCAGCGCCGGCAGATGCGCAGGAGGCCTTGCGCTGTGCCGTTCGCTCCGTGGCGGTGGTCATGCCGATCATCGTCTGGTTCATGCTCTCCGTGGCCAGCATCGGCGCGATTCCGGTACTCATAAAGGTTGCCGCGATGGGGCAGGAGTCCGGGCTGCAAGGCACGCGACTGGCGGCTCGTTCGCTGATCGCGTCGACGCTGATTGGCGGTTCGGGCGCTGTGATCGCGTGGCAGATCCTGAGCATCTGGCCGTCGTTGCCGCTCTACACGCTGCTGGTGATCCTCGCAGGCCTGCTCATGGGGCCACGCATCTTCGAGGGTCGCGGCCTGCATCCGCAGGCGCCGACCTGGTCCTACGGCTTCCTGACGATGATCGTGATTCTGGCTCCAGCCGCACTGGACGGGCAGTTGGGATCCGCGGCGGGCGCAGCCTTCATGAGCCGACTGCTCATGTTCGCCGGCGCCACGCTGTATGCCGTCGCGGCCGTCTACGTATTCGATGCCTTCTGGCCGGCCCGCGCGACGACGCATCGCGACGTCACGGCTCCGCAGGGCGCTGGCTCCGGCGGCGTGTAGACCGACTGATCAAAGCGGATACCGCCGGCTGGAAGATCAGCGGGCTGCTGCGGTCGCCTGCCCTGCATGCAGGTGCACGATGGAAGAGGACGTCGTCCAGAGGTAGCTTTCGCCATGACGGCGAACGCCGGCACAGCGCGCACGTCTTCCTTCAGGGAGACTCTCCAGCGATCGCCGTTGCAGAGCATGTGGCTCACTCATCGGACGGCGCGATTGCCGGCCTGATCCCGAACGGACTGCGTCAGGATCCATTCCAGGGGAGGCAGCGACGATGAAAAAGGCAAGACGATCCTGCAGCTGGCTTCTGAGCTTCTGCCTCGCTGCGGGGACGGCCTCCGCCGAGGACATCGACGGCGCCATCGAGCACCCACTGATCAGCCGCTATCCGGATCAGGAGATCCGCTGGCAGCAGATCGAGAACCACAGGCCCTATCGGGTGCCGGCGGGGCCGGTCACGGGCTATCGGACGATCGACGACTGGATCGATACGGAAGGCCGGGTCACGCGCACCTTCTACCGCTACCAGGGCACGGAGCGCAGCTTCTCGGAGATCTACAGGAACTATCTCGACGCTCTCGAGGAGCAGGACTTCGAGATCCTGGTGCAGGGCATCTCGCCGGATCGGCGGGGTCGCGACACCGGCAGCCGCGCCTGGCTCGAGGTCCTGTTCATCGAGAATCCGACCTCCCGACCGGGCGAGGTCGGAACGCTCTTTTCCGGTACCTCGTCCTCCGGTGGTGCCGGGGCGATCGTGGCGCGCAAGGAGCGCGCTGCGGGGCTCGTCTATGCGGTGGTCGTCGTCGAGCAGCACGCCGTCGACTACGTCGGCACCCTGATCGACATCGTCGAGGTGGAGGAAGCGGAAACGGGGCTGATCGTCGTGGACCCGGAGGCCATGGGCGCGGATCTCGACGAGTACGGCCGCGTCGTACTGAGTGGGATCGTGTTCGAGTTCGACCGGGCCACGCTCAGACCGGAATCCGACGCGGCCCTGAATGCGATTGCCGCCTACCTCGATGCACATCCGGACAGGAGCTTCTACGTGGTGGGCCACACGGACTCCGTGGGCAGCTTCGCCTACAACGAGAAGCTGTCCGCCGATCGAGCCCGCGCTGTCGCCGACGCACTGAAGGATCGCTTCGGCATCGCGGCGGGAAGGTTGGAGCCGCACGGCATCGGCCCTCTGGTACCCGTCTACTCGAACGGCAGTGAGGCCGGCCGTGAGCAGAACCGGCGCGTGGAGCTGGTCGAGCGCCCAGCCGGCGACTAGCGGATCCTCGGCGTCGCGCCGTTGCACGGGACGGAACCCATCCCTCGAGGGTCCGCCGCGCGCACGACAGGGCGCCGACAAGGCATTGATCTCTCGGTCAGCCGGTGAGGCCAGCCTTCTCGAGGGCGCGAGTGAGCCGCTCGACGTACTCCGGGCGCGCGGCACGCGCGATGAGCGCCACGAAATCCGCCAGGGCGTAGTCCGGACGCAAGGCCTTCAATTGCTCGATGACCCTGCGACCGGCGTCGAGATCACCCTGCTCGACTTGCGCTGCACAGAGCGTGAGCTGCGCGGTGATGGCCTCGGGGCGACCATCGAGAGCCCGCCGGGACCAGCTGACTGCCTCGTCGAGGCGCGAGGCCGCGAAGTGCGCCATGGCGATCACGCCGTGGTAGACCCACACCGTCGGACCATAGGGATTGAGCTTCAGGGCCTCCTCGAGTGTGGCGATGCACTCGTCGGGCCTTCCGTCCAGACCGTAGCACTGGCCGAGCAGCGAGAGCGCCTGGGTGGAGCTCGGATTCAGGGCCGTGGCCCGCTCGAGATGGCTGATGGCACGGCTCGTGTTGCCTGCGATGATTTCCACGAGGCCGAGAAGCGCCTGTGTGGGCGCTCCATTCGGATCGCAGCGTCTGCACTCCTGCGCACCGCGATTCAAGGCCGCAAGACTCGCCATGGGGTCGCCGGTCCACTGTTCGATGAGCCCGTGGTGATGCGCCCAGCTCAGTCCGTACCAGCCGAGGGCGAAGTCCGGGCTGCGCTCGACGGCCTGCGTCATCAGCGCGATCGCGCTCTCGATGTCCTCCCGGGTGCGTCGGGAAAGGTGCCACATGCCCTGCATGGTGAGACGCCAGGCTTCGAACTCCGGCGCAGGCGCTGCGTCCTGTGCGCGGCCTTCGACCTCCATGAGTTCGGGAGAGAGGCAGGCCACGATGCGGCGGGCGATCTCGTCCTGGGTCTCGAGGACGTTGTCCGTACGCGCATCGAAGGCCCCGGACCAGACGTTCTCCCCCTGTCGCGCCTCCGTGAGGTGTGCATTGACGCGGACCTGGTCGCCACTGCGGCGAACGGATCCGGTGATGAAGTAGCCCGCCTGGAGTTCCTCCCGCAATCGCGCAAGATCGAGCTCACGGCCGTCATAGCGGCTGCTCGATACGGACGCGATCACGGGAAACCAGCGCCAGCCCGACAGGCGCGTGATCAGGTCGTCCACGAGCCCGCCGGCCAGGTGGTCGTCATCCGCGGCATTGGCGAGATTGGTGAACGGCAGCACGGCGATCATGGGCCGCCCCACGCGATCCGCCGTTCGCAGCCGGGCTCCGACGTCGTCCTCCCTGGTCAGCAGGCGCTGATAGGCCGAGGCGGCTTCGGTCCGGTTGGCGACACCGAGGGCCCGCAGGATGCTGGCCACATGCACCTTCACGGTGTTGCTCGAGATCGCGAGGAGTTCGCATACCTCGCGATTCGACAACCCCTTGGAGATGAGGGCGAGGATCTCGTACTGACGCGGCGTGAGCGCAGCATCCGCCGGAGTGCCGGGCAATTCCTGCCCTGGCGCGCTTCGATTTCCTCCGGACGACACCCAACCTGCCTTTGCCTGTGAGCACGCGTCTCGACTCTACTGGCATTCACGGCCAGGGACCAAGGGTTCCGGCGCGGAACAGCTCCGTCAGGACGGAGCCGAGTATCGACCGACCAGACGCAGGTTCGGGCTGTGCTGCAGATCGCCGGGCGAGACGAAGGCTGCAGGCAGCAGCGGCGAACCGGCGATCGGCGCCGAGCCCACACCGAGCGCATGCAGGCCGCGAGTGCGCTCGAGCTCTGCCCGCAATCCGGGGCGAGCACCTTCGAGGGTCCGGGCCATGCGCACGAGCAGGCGTTCGTAGCGCGTCGGCGCTGCGGAAAGGGTGCGCCAGAGCCGGCTATGGCGTTCTTCGAGGGGAATCCGCAGGCCGTAGGGGTCCCCCTTGTCATCGCTCGGCTCCCAGAAACACTGGGTCACGAGCTCCGAGCAGGTGAATGCGACCACGCCCTTGCGGTTCATCTCGTCGATCAAGCGGTGCACCTGCCAGAGGATGATGCCGCCGAACAGCTCCACCAGGAGCCGCAGGCCGGGCACCGTGATCCAGCGGATCACCATGAGCAGACCCACGAGATAGAGGGAGGTGTAGCCGTAGACGTTGGGGACGTTCCGGTAGGCCTCGGCCTGATCGATGATCGGCGCCGCCGGCAGCGGCGGCAGATCCTCCGGATCGAGCTCGCGACCCGCCTGGTCGTGGAAGCGATAGACGTCGCAGCTGAACAGATCCCTTCGGCTGATGCCCTGGGTCCCGGAGTCGATCAGCTTCTCGCCGTCGAAGAGGCCCGAATGGGAATAGCTGCCCTGATCGAGCGCCATGATGAGCAGCGAGGTCCAGTGATCGGTGGTGCGCTTGAGCACCACGTCGCCCTTGCGCAGCGCGGAGAGCGGAATGTCCTCGGCCGGGGGCAGCGGCTTGACGAACCACCGCAGCACCCAGCAGAGGATGCGATTCAGGACTTCGCGCACGGTCGTACCTCAGGGGCAGCTTCGTGAGAATGCGGATGGGGCACAGGCGGCACCGGCCCGAGGCACGGGTGCCGGTGGTGTGCGCCCATCGCGACCGATCAGCATGTGATCGTGCCACAGGACGCCGGTGCCTTGTCCGGGGATCTACCGTGCGGGATCGGCCGAGTGCCCGGACCGGGCCGGATCCTCGGCGAAGACCGGAAGGGCGGGCGAGAGGAGCAGGACGCTGAGCGTGGCGCAGCGCAGGCTGCGCGATCTGGTGGAGGTCATGGGCCGTGCCGGCGAGCTGAATCATGCGTTCAGCGTCCGGTTCCGCCGCTGGTCTCACCATTCCCCGACCGGGCTAGCCCGGTCGGTCGGTGAACGGCATCAACGCGTGCGGACGGGGACGGCCCAGGCCGCGGGAATGAACCTCAGGGTCCGTCTAGAGCAGCTTTCAGGGCGCGGCGTTGCGCGAAGACGGAGGATCCGTGGCCAGCTCTGCCGATGAGGAGGCGTCCGGGGCCGCGGAGTCGACGGGATGCTCGATGTAGCCCAGGTGAAGCAGGGGAGATGCATCGATGTCACCGGCATCCATCATGTCGGCCACGCGCTGCAGCGCCGAGGTGATCATGCTCTGTTCCCACTCCGCGAGGCCGCCGAAGCGCTCGACGAAGGATTGCTGAAGGGGCGTGGGCGCCTCGCGGAGCGCCTTCTCACCGGCTTCCGTGAGATGCGCATGGACCTTGCGCTTGTCCTCCGTACTTCGCTCGCGATAGGTCATGCCGCGACTCTCGAGGCGATCGAGGATGGTCGTCACAGTGGCCTGGCTGAGGCTCACCTGACGCGCGATGGTGCCGATGGTGACGTCGCCGCAATCCCGGATCGCCTGGAGGATCAGCAGTTGCGGCGTGGTCAGGCCCGAATGCTTGGAGAGCTGCCGGGAGTAGATGTCCGTCGCGCGCATGATCCGCCGCAGCGCGATGAGCATGTCCTCGTATCGTTCCGCCATGTCGCTGTCCCACTCACGCCCTGAGCGGCGCTTCGCCCGCCCGTCGTGGGCGAGTCTACCTCGGCTGATGATCTGCCAGTTCATGTCACCTCGCTTGCGATGGCGGTGAAACCGGACGGACGCCCTGCCGCCTGTCCCGTCGACGCTGGAGCCAGCGCCGCCCTGGCGGGCGCCCTCGACCAGGGCCTGGATCAATCGGCCCATACGATCAGGCCAAGCGATAGTGATTACCTATCGTTAACCTGTTTGCGCTCTAAGTGAGTACCGCGGGCGGCCCAACCGGAAAACACTCGATCGAAAGGATCCCGCTGCGCTCTGATCTCCCCTCCAATGCCCTCAACCACCTGAAAATGATCCCATATGCGGCACCCATCACGATCCCGCACCAGAATCGTTCATCACACCTTGCTTTATTTCATTAGCCCTGTAAACTTTCGGCTCCTTTCCTTCGGAGTCGGGTCATGAATACCGTTTCTATCAGTCAGGGACGACGGTCGACGGAAGACAGCGTCCGCCTTCGCCGGCCTCGGGCCACGGACGGTCACGCCATCCATGCGCTCGTCGAGGCCTGCCCGCCGCTGGATCGCAACTCCGCCTACTGCAACCTGCTCCAGGCATCGCACTTCGCGGAGACCTCGGTCGTTGCGGAGCTCGACGGCCGCATGGTCGGCTGCATCACCGGCTACCGTCTCCCCGAGGATCCGTCCGTGCTCTTCATCTGGCAGGTGGCGGTCGCTCCGGCAGGGCGAGGCCGTGGCCTGGCCGGTCGCATGCTCCGTGAGCTCGCCGAGCGCCACGCACCCGAGGTGCGCTACCTCCACACGACCATCACCGAGGACAACGCGGCGAGCTGGGCGCTCTTCAACGGCTTCGCGCAGAAATTCGACGCACCGACGCGCTCGGAAGTCCTGTTCTCCCGGGATACGCACTTCGGCGGCACCCACGACGACGAAGTGCTCCTGCAGATCGGACCCTTGAACGCCGACGCGAGGCAGGTGCCCGCTCGCCGCCTCGCCGGCGCAGGGCGCAACTGAGGCCCCTGCCGCGCCCGTCCGCAGGGACGTCGCACTTCTCTGCCCGCCAACCCCTTGTTCAAGAACAGATTCGGAGACGACATGACGGTCTTCAACGAGCTCGAATCGGAAGTACGCAGCTACGCCCGCGCCTTCCCGGTCACCTTCACCACCGCCCGCGGCTGCTATCTCGAGGACGACCAGGGGCGGGAGTACCTCGACTTCCTGGCCGGCGCCGGCACCCTGAACTTCGGCCACAACAATCCGGTGCTCAAGGAACGTCTCCTCGAGTACGTGGCCGCTGACGGCATCACGCACGGACTCGACATGCAGACCCGCGCCAAGGCGGCATTCCTGGAGACATTCCGGGACCTCGTCCTCAAGCCGCGCCAGCTCGACTACAAGGTGCAGTTCCCGGGACCGACCGGCGCAAACGCCGTCGAGGCCGCGCTCAAGCTCGCGCGCAAGGTGAAGGGTCGCACCAACATCGTCAGCTTCTCGAACGGCTTTCACGGCTGCACCCTCGGCGCGCTGGCGGCGACCGGCAACGGAGGCAAGCGGGCCGCGGCCGGCCAGCCCCTGCAGAACGTCACCTTCGTCCCCTTCGACGGTTGCTGCGGACCGGACGTGGACACGGTCGCCGTGCTGGAAGGGATGCTCTCGAATCCCTCCAGCGGCATGGATCATCCGGCCGCCGTCATCGTGGAATGCGTTCAGGGTGAAGGGGGCATCAATGCGGCATCGCTCGCCTGGCTGCAGCGCCTCGAGGCCTGCTGCCGTCGACACGACATGCTCCTCATCGTCGACGACATCCAGGCCGGATGCGGACGGACCGGCACCTTCTTCAGCTTCGAACCTGCGGGGATCGTGCCCGATATCGTGACGCTGTCGAAGTCGCTCTCGGGCTACGGTCTGCCCTTCGCCGTCACGCTCATGAAGCCGGAGCTCGATATCTGGTCGCCCGGTGAGCACAACGGCACCTTCCGCGGCAACAACCACGCCTTCGTGACCGCGACCGCCATGCTCGAGCACTTCTGGGCCGACGACGACTTCGCCCAGAGCGTGCGCGCCAAGTCCTCCCTGCTCGAGGACGGCCTGCGACGCATCGCGCGCAAGTACGGCGGCGGCCTGAAGCTTCGTGGCCGCGGCATGATGCAGGGCATTGCCTGCAGCGACGGGGAAACGGCCGGCGCGATCTGTGCCGAAGCGTTCCGGCGCGGGCTCATCATCGAGACCAGCGGCCCCGACGACGAGGTCGTGAAGTGCCTCATGCCCCTCGTGATCTCGGAGCAGGAGCTGCACCGCGGCCTCGAGATCCTCGATGCCGCCTTCGGCGTCGCCCTCGGCGAGGACCTGCGCGCCGCCTCCTGACCGAAGGGCTCGTCCGGCAGGGATCGCACCGAACCATCACAGGCTTCGGTGCGCCCCTGTCCCCTCCTTCTACGCACTCGAACGGAGCCGAACACGATGTTCACGCGCAAGCTTGCAGATGCAGAGAACAGCCCGCGAAAGGTCAAGGGTGACAACTGGCAGAGCGTCCGCCTGGTCCTCGACGACGACCGCATGGGCTTTTCCTTCCACATCACGACGCTCTATGCCGGAAAGGAAACCCTCATCTGGTACAAGAACCATCTCGAAGCGGTGTATTGCATTTCCGGTGAGGGAGAGGTCGAGACCACGGAAGACGGCAAGATCTGGAAGATCGAACCGGGCACGATCTACTGCCTCGACAAGAACGATCGCCATCTCCTGCGCCCGAAGACCGACATGGTCGTCGCCTGCGTCTTCAATCCCGCACTCAAGGGCAACGAGGTCCACGACGAGGACGGTGCCTACACCCTGGATGGGGAGGCACTGTCGGCATGAAGGTCACTACTCTCACGGAGCACTCACAACCGGACGCGTCGATGCACACCGTGGAGAAGATCGGTGGCACGTCCATGGCGCGGGTCAGGGCGGTCATGGACAACGTGCTCATCGGCCAGCGGGAAGGCGCCGATCTCTACGGACGCATCTTCGTCGTCTCTGCCTACGGCGGCATCACCGACCTGCTGCTCGAGCACAAGAAATCCGGTGACGCCGGCGTCTACGCCCTGTTCAGCGAAGGCGAGAAGTCCGATCTGTGGAGCGAGGCGCTGACGCGCGTCGGCGAACGCATGTGCGAGAAGAACGCCGAGATCTTCGATGATCCGGTGTGGCTGCAGACAGCAGACCAGTTCGTGCGCGATCGCGTCGAAGGCACACGCTCCTGCCTCATGGACCTGCAGCGGCTCTGCAGCTACGGGCACTTCCAGCTCGAGCAGCACCTGCTCACGGTCCGCGAGATGCTCGCGGCCATCGGCGAGGCCCACAGCGCCTTCAATACCACGCTCCTGCTGAAGGCCCGTGGCATCAACGCGCGCTTCGTGGACCTCACGGGCTGGCGCGAGGATGCCCTCGAGCCCCTGGACGAGCGCATCCGCAGGGCCTTTGCGGACATCGACATCCAGTCGGAGCTGATCGTCGTGCCCGGCTACGCCAAGTGCGAGGAGGGCCTCGTGCGCCTCTACGACCGCGGCTACAGCGAGATCACCATGTCGCGCATCGCCGTCATCACCGGCGCCCGGGAGGCGATCATCCACAAGGAATATCATCTCTCCAGCGCCGACCCGAGAGTCGTGGGGGCCGACCGCGTCTCGCCGATCGGCCGGACCAACTACGACGTCGCCGACCAGCTCTCCAACATCGGCATGGAAGCCATTCATCCGCGCGCCGCGAAGGGTCTGCGACAGCACGGCATCGCGCTGCGGGTCATGAACACCTTCGAGCCCGATCACGAAGGCACGCTCATCGACGGCGAGTACCGTTCCGACGAGCCCTGCGTCGAGATCGTCGCCGGCTGCAGCGAGCTGATCGCGGTCGAGGTCTTCGATCAGGACATGGTCGGGGCCGACGGCTACGATCGCGAGATCCTCGCCCTGCTCGAGCGTTTCCGGATCGACGTGGTCGGCAAGGACGTGAACGCCAACACGATCACGCACTACGTGGATTCCTCGTTGAAGAAGGTGCGACGCCTGACGCGCTTCATCGAGGAACGCTATCCGTCTGCCATGGTGACCGTGAAGCGCGTCGCCCTGGTCTCCGCCATCGGCAGCGATCTGGACGTGCCGGGGCTCCTGGCACATTGCGTCGGCGAGCTTTCCCGCGCCGGGATCAACATCCTGGCGATCCACCAGAACATGCGGGCAGTCGACATCCAGTTCGTCGTGGAGCGGAGCGACTACGAGGCGGCCATTCGCGCCCTGCACGAATGCGTGATCGAGAAGGTCGCCGACGACGGGTGCATCGCGGATCTGGTCCGCGTCGCCTGATGTGCGTCCCGAGCCCGAATGATCATGGCCGGAGCCGCCGGCCATGATCACCCTGAGTTTCCTCGCCTTCCTCGCGCTCTTCATCGGCGTGGGCGTGTCGGCCTATCGGCTCGCGGGCAACGACTCGCGCGACTATCTGCTGGCGAGCCAGTCCGTGAAGCCCTGGCTCGCCGGTCTCTCCGCGGTGGCAACCAACAACAGCGGCTACATGTTCATCGGCGTGATCGGGTACACCTACGTGACCGGTCTGCCCGCGATCTGGATGATGATCGGCTGGATCGCCGGGGACATCATCGCCTCGCACTTCGTTCATGCTCGCCTGCGCCGAGCAACCACGGTCGACACGCGAACCTTCTCCAGCGTGCTCGCGACCTGGGACGGCGATTCGCGGCGCTGGCTGCGCCTCGCCGGCGGACTCCTGTCCATCGCCTTCCTGGGCGCCTACGCCGCGGCCCAGCTCACCGCAGGATCCAAGGCGTTGTCCGTGCTCTTCGGATGGGAGTCCTGGGTCGGTGCCACGATCGGCGCAGTGATCGTGCTCGCCTACTGCGTGGCCGGAGGGATCCGCGCGTCGATCTGGACCGACGCCGCCCAGTCCCTCGTGATGCTCATCGCCATGGCGACCCTGCTCTTCGTCGCCGTGTCGCATCTGGGGGGCGTCGCATCCGCCTATACGGCCCTGGATGCCGTGTCACCTGAGTACATGAGTCTCTCGCCCACCGGACTCGCCTTCGGCGACACCCTGGGTCCGGCGCTGTTCGTGCTGGGCTGGATGTTCGCCGGCGCCTCGGTGATCGGGCAGCCTCACATCATGATTCGCTTCATGGCGCTCGACAGCGAGGCGAACATGGTGCGCGCGAGGCTCTGGTACTACGGCTTCTTCATCACCTTCTATTTCCTCGCGAACGCCGTGGGCCTGCTCTCCCGGGTGCTCGTGCCCGCCGAGGGCTTCGACGCCGAGCTCGCCCTCCCGACCATCGCGCTGGAACTGCTGCCGGATGTGCTGGTGGGCCTCATCCTGGCGGGTGTCTTCGCCGCGACCATGTCCACCGCCGACTCCCTGGTCCTCGCCTGCTCAGCGTCGGTCACCGAGGACCTCGCACCGCGGCTCGACCGGGTGTCCCCGAATTCACGACTGTGGCTGGTGAAGGGCGCGACGCTGCTGGTGACACTTCTGGCCCTCACCATCGCGCTCACCGGCCCCGACGGCGTGTTCGTGCTCGTGATCGTGGCCTGGTCGGCCCTGGCCTCCGCCTTCGCGCCGCTCCTGCTGGTCCAGGCCCTGGGCCAGCGCGTCAGCGAGGGTCTTGCCCTGACCATGATGTTCGTCGGCGTTGCGACCGTGTACGCGTGGAAGCAGTTCCCGCTCCTCGCGGACTTCTACGAGGGCATGGCCGGCGTACTCGCGGGTCTCGCCGTGTTCGGGCTGGGCAGACTGATGGGGCTCGCTCGATCCGCCTCGGGGGAGACAGCCGACAGGATCGCCCAGCCCGGGACGAACTGAGCGCCCACTTCGCTTCGAGCAGCGACCCGGTCGCCCCTGAAGCGGGCTCCCACAGGAGGTCCTCGCGAGCTCCCGAGCCGGCTTCAGCGGCAAAGCGGCCCTTCCGGAAGAGCCGGCCTCGTCGCCGTCCGCTGGATGACCCGCAACCGACTTCTGCGTACCGTTCGGGGCACCTCGGCCCTTCTGCCCCGGCGGTGACCTGCTTGGCTCTCAGACCCAGGATCCATCATCTCGACCTGTCGCTCAGCGACATGGACCGGTCCGTCTACGACAGCCTCAGACTGACCGTGGCGCTGCATCCATCGGAAACGGCGGAACGGCTCTGGGCCCGCGTCCTCGCCTACTGCCTGAACGCAGAGCCGGATCTCGTGTTCACCCGCGGTCTGAGCGAGGCGAGCGAGCCGGATCTCTGGGTGCTCGCCGGCGACGGGCGACCGGAGCTGTGGATCGAGGTCGGCGAGCCCACGGTCGAGCGCATGAAGAAGGCCGCGGGTCGCGCCGGCGCCGTGCGTCTGTACTGCTTCAACAGCAAGGCAGCGACCTGGTGGGCACAGCACGAAGCCGCGCTGCGCGCACTGCCGGTGTCCGTCCAGCGTTTCGAGTGGCCATCGATGCAGGCGCTCGCTGCCTTGCTCACGCGGACCATGGAACTGAGCGTGACCATCTCCGATGGATCGATCTACGTGGCCACGGAATCCGGCGAAGTCGAGCTGTCCGTCACCACCCTGGCCGAGGCCTGAGGCCCATCGCCCGACCGGGCCTGGTCGCCGTCCATGGCGCCCTTGACCGAACGATGGGTTCATCGCCGGTCGATGCCCACGCGCGTATGCTCTGTGCATCACCTCGAGGGGAGTCGCAGCATGCGCAGCGATGGCCAGACACCGATCGGATCCGGCTTCGGGGCGAAGAGCGAGCCTGACGAGATCATGGCCGGCATCGACCTCAGCGGTCGCCATGCGATCGTCACGGGCGGCTACTCCGGCATCGGGCTGGAGACGGTCCGTGCCCTGACCGCGGCCGGAGCGACGGTGACGGTGCCGGCCCGATCCCTCGACAAGGCGCAGGCTGCCCTGGCCGATCTCGAGGGCGTGGAGATCGCCTCCATGGATCTTGCGGACCTCTCCACCGTGCGGGCCTTCGCGAACGCCTGGGCCGATGCCCATGAGCGCCTCGATCTGCTCGTGAACAACGCGGGCATCATGGCGTGCCCCGAGGCACGTGTGGGCCCCGGGTGGGAGAGTCAGTTCGGCACCAACCACATGGGGCACTTCGCCCTGACGCTCGCGCTCATGCCGCGGCTTCTCGCCGCGCGCGCGCCGCGAGTGATCGCCCTCAGTTCCATCGCACACCGCATGTCGGGCATCCGCTGGGACGACATCCAGTACGAGACGACCCCCTACGACAAGTGGCAGGCCTATGGCCAGGCCAAGACCGCCAACGCACTCTTCGCCAGAGCCCTTCATCCAAGGCTGGCCGAGGCTGGCGGCCACGCTTTCTCGGTCCATCCGGGCGGGATCTTCACGCCCCTGCAGCGGCATCTGCCGATCGAGGAAATGCAGGCACTGGGCTGGCTCGGCGAGGACGGCAAACCCTCGGCGCTGGCGAGTGCGCACTTCAAGACGCCCACCCAGGGCTGCAGCACCACGCTCTGGACGGCCACCTCTCCGCAGCTCGTCGAACACGGCGGGCAGTACTGCGAGGACTGTGATATCGCCCAGGCCGTTGCCGAGGACAGTGCCGGGTTCGGCGGGGTGAGGGCTCAGGCGACCGACCCCGAGCAGGCCGAACGCCTCTGGACGCTGAGCGAGGCACTTCTCGCCGAGGCCTGAGTCCGCCGGGCGCCGACGGCAGGACATCAGCTGCCAATCCTCGGGATCGCGCTCCGCCACAGCTCGACATCCTGTCCCACCCACCTTCCTGCGCGATCGGCCAGGGGGCCAGGGTCCTGGAGCGTCCCCGCTAGACGCTCATGCAGAGCTGGGATCTGCCGTCGGGTCCGTGCCATGCTTGGCCGTCTGTCCATGTGATCGGGGGCTCACGGACATGCAGCGGGACGACCCGGCAGGACTCGACGACGCCTGCACCAGGGCGAAGGCTGCGCATGCGCCAGGGCGCAGGAGCGGCCGCTCTTGAGCGCCCGGGGCTCCGTGACCGACGCCCTGCCCGAACGGGAACGCTTCACCCTCTACCACGGCACGCTCCTGCTCCTGCTCGGCTTCACGACCATGTACGAGGGCTTCGATGCCTCGATGCTCACGCTCGCCTCCGTGGACGTGCGCGAGACCCTCGACATCGGCCGCGACGAATGGGGCTGGCTGTACGCGGTCACGCGCGCCGGCGTCGTCGCGTCCTTCTTCTTTCTCATGTGCGCCGATCGCTGGGGTCGTCGCAGTCTGCTGCTCGTCACCGTCGCCGGCTTCGCGATCGCGAGCGGGGCAACGGCCTTCGTGGAGACCAAGGAGGCCTTCACCTTCTGGCAGACCCTGGCCCGCCTGTTCCTCACGGCGCAATTCGGCCTGGCGGTGATCATCGGCGGTGAGGAACTGCCTGCACACCTGCGCGGGACGGGCATCACGATTCTGACGGCCTTCGCCACCGTCGGCACCGTGGCCATGGCCAAGGCCTCGCCCCTTTTCCTCCTCCTCGACGGGGCCCCGGGCAATCCCGTCGACGACTTCGCGATGGGGCTCGTGGCCCTGGGCAACGGTCTGCTCGGGCTCGAGCACGACGGTGCCCACTGGCGTGGCCTCTATCTGGTCGGTGCGGTCCCGCTGATCTTCCTGCCCGTGCTCGCCCTGGGCGTGCGGGAAACGCGCCGTTTCCGGGAGATCGCCGCGGGCCGTACGGAACTGCGCCTGGCCGCAACCGTCGCCGCGCAGTTCTCGGAAGCGCGACGCCTCCTCGAGCCGCGCTATCGACCGAGATTCCTCGTGGTCGTCCTCCTGTGGAACTGCGTCTACCTGGTGATCGCGCCCGCGGTCGCCTTCTGGGCCATCTATGCCCGGGAAGAGGTCGGGATGACGCCGGCGCAGGTCGGTGACGTGGTCATGTGGGCCTACATCGCCGGCGCCTTCGGCCATCTGCTCGCCGGCCAGCTCGTCGACCGGATCGGCCGCAAGATCACCTGCGCCCTGTTCTACGCGATCGCCGCGGTATGCATCGTCGGGCTCTTCCAGACGACCACCACCCCGGGCCAGTACTTCTGGCACATCTCGACGGTCTTCTTCTTCAACTGCGCCATCGGCGCCACGCACGTCTACGCGTCGGAGCTGTTTCCCACGGAACTGCGCGCCACGGGCTATGGCTGGACCACGAATCTCTTCGGGCGCGGGACGGAGGTGATCACGCCCATCGTGATCGGCTTGATGATCCCCATCCTGGGCATTTCCTGGAGCGTCACCTGGATGGCCTTCGGGCCCATCCTCGGCGCGCTGCTGGTCCTGTACTTCGCGCCGGAGACCCGGGGTCTGACGCTCGAGCAGATCCAGGAGCAGCTGGACGGCGACGCCACGCCGAAAGGGGCGGCCGCCGCGAACTGAGACCTGCATCGCGGAGCGCGGGACCGGGTGTGACCAACCTCGAGGATCACCGAGACGCTCTCTCGGCCCCGGTTCATGCGTCCGGCAGCGCATCCCAGGTGGCCCAGTCGATGATCCGCCCCGGATAGGCCACCCGGTCGAAGGGCCAGGCCGTACTCACCCATCTCGTCACCCAGTCCTGGAGCTCAGAATCGAAGCCGGCGTCGTACTCTGCCTGGGTCACCCACATGCGGACGACGGCGTCGTAGCCGGGTTTGCTGCTCGGACGGACATAGACACAGCCCCGTTCGCGCGTTCCGTCCGGCGTCAGCACCGCATAGGCAAAGGACTCCCGAGCCTGGAAACGGCGCTGCTCGTTCTCCATGTCCTTGATCGCGTCGTCGTCCGTGATGTCCGTCGTGGGCCAGCTCGTGCTCCGGGTGAAGGTGCGCTGCAGATGATCGATGGAGGACATGTAGGCCTCGTAGTCGATCTGCACGAGCGACGGACCGAGCGGGACGAGCACGAAGCCTTCGCCCTCCACGCGCGTCGGCGGCGCGAAGGAATCGGGAACCAGGGCGCTCTGCTGCGCCTCGGCAGGCGCCACCGCCGAAGCGTCGGCCGTGCCGGCCTTCCCGGAAGGGGCATCGCACCCGTAGAGCAGCATGGCCATGGCGGCCGTGGTGATCCATCGCTGCATGGTTTCATCGCTCCCCTGTCGTTGCCCGGACCGGGCGCCGGACGAAAGCCGCCTTCGCGCAGGAACCCGCGGCACCGGCGAACTGCGGGGCCCGGCGCCCTGCGAACCTGTCGCCGCTAGAGGCTCTTGAGCTTCTCGTCGGGATAGAAGGCCATGGCCAGCTGGGTCCTGATGGACAACGGCTTGCCCGTTCCGGCACCGACGCTTTCGATCTCGGTACAGCCGGAGTAGGTGCCGAAGAGCCGATCCCAGATGATGATCGAGCACCCGTAGTTCGTGTTGCTGTTGACAGGGTGATTCGAATGGTGGAGATGGTGCATCGGCGCGGTGGACAGGAACCAGCCGAACACGCCGGAGCGAAGCGGCAGGTTCGAGTGGTTCAGGATGCCCTGCCAGAAGCCGAAGGCCACGATCACCGCGATGACATCGTCGCTGGCTCCGAGCAGCGCGAGGATGATCGGACGACTCACCATGAGCGCGAGCCATTCGAGGGGATGGGTGCGGTCACCGCGGGCCGCACTCATCTTGGTGATGTGGTGGTGCGTCCCGTGGATCCGCCACCAGAACAGCGACTCGTGCTGCACGCGATGGAGCCAGTAGTAGATGAATTCCGATAGGGTGATCGCGAGGAGCGCCGCACCGACGAGGCCCAGCGTGGTCTCGGGCGCCATGCTGAACGCGAGACCCGAGGAATCGCGAACCCACTCGAACCCATCGGAGATGGGCGTCTGGTAGTAGTCGCTGTAGAGCGGCACCCAGATGAAGGCACCGGCAGCCAGCCAGGCGGCGTCTTCGGCAAGCTCCACGGGCTCGGGAATCCAGTCCTTTCGCTTGGTCCAGATCCGCTCGGCAACGAGGATCAGGGGCAACGGCAGCACGATCATGATGGTCGTGAGCAGATCCGCGTTCATCCACTGGGTCGTGACGGCCGTCGCGACGGCGAACATGGAGCCGAAGACCAGCAGCGGCTGCGGCAGGGTCCAGAGGAAGTCCTTCAGCGGCGTCGAGCGTTCCGCGCTCGATGCCGTGGCCTGCTCGGCCGCCGTCGACGCCTGCCCGGCCAGGCTCTGCTCATGCATGGACTGCGGCCTCTCTTCTCTGCTCGTCTCGATCCGATAGCGCCGGGCGCCTGCGGAGCCTACCCGGTCCATCCGGAGGGAGACACCCTGGTGTCATCGGAACGCGCCAACGAACGGGGCGCCCCGCCGATGCCGCGCTTTCGCGTTTCCGGAACTCAGGAGGCAATAAGCACGCCGCCGTGCAGCGCGCCGACCCGTCCACCCGGGCGCGGACATCCCGAGGCGCCGCGGCGCCCGGAGCACCCCACCGCCACCGGAGCGCCGACCGGCGTCCACCGAGCGCGCCGGGACGGGCTGCCGTGGCCCCTCGCGGGCGAAGTGTTCCTTTTTTCAGGGAGTTACTGCAGGGGCAGGGTCCGCGCAGTGGCGCGTCCGGGAGGGCTCATGCCGGCTTCCCGTGGCACTCGGGGGGCTGCGAGCGCGCCGAACCGCCACGCCCTCGCCCCCGGGCCGAGTGCGGGCGCGGCGCGCCCGCGCGCCAGGGTTTCGCCCCGCCAGAGGGCGCCGCGGGCAGGCCCTGGGCGATCGTGGTGCCGCGCTCGGCCTGCGGGATCCCCGGCCTCGCCCTGTCAGGGCACGCGGATCAGCTTGCTTCGGCGTCGATCAGCGCGATCGCCTGCCCCGCCTCCACGGGCGTCCCCGCAACCGCCAGGATCCGTGCGAGGCGCCCAGCCGCAGGCGCGACGACCGCGATCTCGGTCTTCATGGATTCGATGATCATGACCAGGTCGCCGACCTCGACCGCGGCACCGGTCTCGATCAGCACCTTCCACACGGACCCGGTCACCGGACTCTCGACCGGCGTCCCGCCGTCGTCCTCGGCGAGCGCTTCGGCCGCCGGCGGCGCCGGCGTCGACGTCGGATCGTAGCCCTGCTCCGCCCAGCGCTGCCGTTCGGCATCGAAGGCCGCCTGCTGACGCGTCCGGAAGCGATCGATGCTCTCGGCCTCGCGTGCGAGGAAGGCTTCGTGATCCGCCAGGCGGAACTCCGTCGTCTCGATCTTCAGCGGCACGCGCCCCAGCGGGAAGTCGCGGCGCATCTCCAGGAGCTCCTCGTTGGACACCTCGAAGAAGCGCAGCTGATCGAAGCCGCGCAGCAGCCAGGGGCGTTCGAAGGCCCCGTCCGTGCGGTAGCGGTTCCAGACCTGCACCGTGCGCCCGACGAACTGATAGCCGCCCGGCCCTTCCATCCCGTAGATGCACAGATAGGCACCACCGATGCCCACGGCATTCTCCGGCGTCCAGGTCCGCGCGGGGTTGTACTTGGTGGTCCCCAGCCGATGGCGAGGATCGATGGGCGTCGCCACCGGTGCGCCGAGATAGACGTCCCCGAGCCCGAGCACCAGGTAGCTGGCGTCGTAGACGATGCGCTTCACCTCGGCCTCGTCTTCCAGCCCGTTCACGCGTCGGATGAATTCGATGTTGCGCGGGCACCAGGGCGCATCGGCCCGCACCGACTGCATGTAGCGTGCGGTGGCGTCCTGGGTCGCAGGGTCGTCCCAGGCCAGGGGCAGATGCACGATGCGGCCGGGGATCGCGATGTCGCGCGCATCACCCAGGGCGTCGAGACCATCAGTCACGAGACGCAGCAGCCGGGCGCGATCGGCACCGACCGGCACACGGAACTGCAGCGAGCGAACCCCCGGTGTCAGCTCGAGGATGTCCGGATCGGCGCGTGCCTCGAGCCAGCGCTGCAGCGCTTCGACGCGCAGGCGTGAGGCAAGCTCGAGAAGGGGGGGGCCGAACTCCAGCAGCAGGAAGCCATCACCCGCCGCGCGCAGGACGACGTCGTGGCGAGCGTCGCGCTCGAGCACCACTTCCCCCTGGCTCGCGCGCCAGCTCCGCAGCGGCGGCGCAGGGGCGTCGCGCGACTTCAGTTGTGCACGAGCCTCCTCAAGATCGATGGGCTGGAAACGGATGCGATCACCGGGACGGAGCTGACCGAGCTTCCAGCGATCCACCTCGGCGATGGCGGCGGGGCAGACGAAGCCACCGAGACTCGGCCCGTCGGGGCCGAGGATGATCGGCATGTCGCCGGTGAAGTCGATGGCACCGAAGGCGTAGGCGTTGTCGTGCACATTGGACGGATGCAGCCCCGCGTCGCCGCCGTCCGGCCGCGCCCACTCGGGACGCGGACCCTCGAGACGGACGCCCGTGCGTGACGAGTTGTAGTGGACCGTCCACTCGCTGGCATAGAAGTGATCCAGATAGCCCTCAGTGAGAAAGTCCGGCGCGATGTGCGGCCCCTGGACCACACGCAGGACACTGCGCTCGGACAGGTCCTCGGCAGGTGGCACGACGCCGGGCGTGCCCTCCGTCTCCTCGCCGAGGGGCAGGACGTCCCCGGTCCGCAGATGTCGTCCGGCGTGCCCGCCGAACATGCCGAGATCGAAGGTCGACCGACTGCCCAGCACCTCCGGCACGTCGAGACCGCCGGAGACCGCAAGATAGGCGCGCAGACCCACGCCGTCGCCGGCGATCCGGCCGACGTCGAGGCTCTGCCCCGCCTCGACCTCGAAGGCCTCGTCGTGCGGCACCTCGACCCCGTCCAGAGTCGCTTCCGTCCGGGCACCACAGAGGGCGACCCGGGCGCTCGTGGCGAAGCGCAGCAGCGGACCCCGCGCCAGCATCTCGAGGCCCGCAGCGGAGTCCGCGTTTCCGGCCAGTGCGTTGGCGCGTGCGAGCGCACGCGTGTCGAAGGCGCCGGATGGCGGCACGCCCACGTGCCAGTAGCCGAGCCGACCCGCCACGTCCTGGACGCTGGTGAGCGTGCCCGGGGCCAGCACTTCGAGACTGGGCACGGACAGGGTGACGGCCGCCGTACTGCCGGTGGTCTGCCGCGCGGCGACGAAATCCGGCAGCGACAGGGCCGCGCGGAGGAAGGCGAGATTTGTCTCGACGCCATCGACCCGCGCCCCGTCGAGGGCCTGCAGCAGCCGCGTCCGTGCGCCTTCTCGATCGACGCCGCGCGCGATGATCTTCGCGACCATGGGATCGAAGGCGGCAGGCACCGTGACGCCCGCCTCGAGCCAGGCATCGATGCGCAGATCCTCGTCCCCTTCAGGGAGCGCCAGCGACGTCACCAGACCCGGCGCGGGACGGAACTCCCGAGCGGGATCCTCTGCGTAGAGACGCACCTGAATCGCGCTGCCCCGGGTCGCCGGTTCCTGCATGAAGTCACGCTCGCCCTGCCCCAGACGGACCATCCACTCCACGAGATCGACGCCGGTCACCATCTCCGTGACACCGTGCTCGACCTGCAGCCGGGCGTTCACCTCCAGGAAGTGGAAGTCCTCGCGATCGCGGTCATAGAGAAACTCGACGGTCCCCGCAGAACGATAGGCGACGCGCGCCATGAGGCGCCGGGCCGCCTCGTGCATGGCCGTGCGCACGGCGTCGGGCAGGGCCGGAGCGGGCGCTTCCTCGATGATCTTCTGATTGCGCCGCTGCATGGAGCAGTCCCGATCGCCGAGGACGACGACCCCGCCTTCTCCGTCGCCGAAGACCTGCACTTCGACGTGCCGGGCCGCCTCGACGAAGCGCTCGAGAAAGAGTCGATCGTCACCGAAGCTGCTCGCCGCCTGGGCGGCCACGGCCTCGTAGGCCGCGCGCAGGGCATCCGGAGTCCGACAGGCGCGCATGCCGATGCCGCCACCGCCCGCGCTGCTCTTGAGCATGACGGGCCAGCCGATCCGTTCCGCCACCGCGAGAGCGTCGTCGAGGGAATCGAGCAGGCCGGAGCCGGTCAGGAGCGGCACCGCGGCCTCGGTGGCCAGGCGCCGGGCCTCGTGCTTGAGCCCGAAGGCCTCGATCTGTGCAGCGGTCGGTCCGAGGAAGCGGATGCCTGCATCCTCGACGGCGGCGGCAAAGGCCGCGTTCTCGGACAGGAAGCCGTAACCGGGATGAATCGCATCGGCGCCACAGCATCGTGCGACCTCGAGGAGACGTTGCGCGTCGAGATAGGTCTCGCGCGCGCCGCCCTCACCGAGGCTCATGGCCCGGTCCGCCCCTGCGACATGCAGGGACGCGCGATCGGCCTCGGCGAACACGGCCACGGACTCGATGCCCATGCGCCGCAGCGTGCGCTGCACCCGTGTCGCAATGGCGCCGCGGTTGGCGATGAGTACGCGTCGAATCGGATCGGTCATGCTGGGCTCGTACCTTGCGGTGAAGGGACCGCCGCCTCAGGCGGCCTCGTAGACGATGAATTCGACGGGCGTCGGATCGAAGCCACTGCAGGGATTGTTCAGCTGCGGGCAGTTCGAGATCAGCACCAGCACGTTCATGTTCGCGACCATCTCCACGTACTGCCCGGGACCGGAGATGCCGTCGGCGAAGGAGAGCCCGCCTTCCGGCGTCACCGGGACGTTCATGAAGAAGTTCACGTTGCTGCCGATGTCGCGCTTGGTGAGATCGTCCCGTTCGGAGAGCAGCGCGAGCAGGAAGTTGTCACGGCAGCTGTGCATGAACTTCTTCTCGTGCGCGTAGCGCACCGTGTTGCTCTCCGAGGCACAGGCGCCCCCGAGGGTGTCGTGACGGCCAACCGTGTCGGCGACGATGGTCAGCATGGGCCGGTTTTCCGTGGACAGAAGCGTCGACCCGGTCGTCAGGTAGACGTTGCGTTGTGCCCGGATGGTGTCGACGGCGGAATAGCGCTCGATGGGGTGGTCCGCGTTGAAGAAGAAGGCGTCGACGGCCTCGTTGCCGAGCGTGTCGACGATGCGGCAGCGTTGTCCGGCCTCGACCCGCGCGAGAAAGGGTGCACCGGCGCGGATCGTCGTGCTCGAGATCATCCTGAGGTCGGTCATGCGCGGATCCCTCCCGCGGGCTGGGCGAACCAGGCTTCACTGTTGCGGAAGCCGCGTTCGTTCTCCGGGCGCGAATGGCGGCAGGGGTCGTCGGCGGCGGCAGGTCCCGTCCAGTGCACGGAGAGGGCGACCTCGCCCGTGGGATAGGTGGACCCGGGCGCAAGGGGATGGGGCGCACTGGTCATGACGACGAGGCAGTTCAGCTCCGCGCGCAGATCCACCGTCGAGCCGGGCGGGGAATTGTCCTCCACGAACACCATGCTTCCGTCATCCTCGACGACCACCCGGCTGAACAGATTGACGTTCGCGACCAGATCGCGCCGGGACAGACCCCAGCGACCGAGCTCGTGCAGGAAGCCGTCACGCCCGTTGCGGCGGTAGTCGTTGCGGGCCGTCTGGAAATCCAGCTCGCCGTACTGGGCGGCGATCATGGCGGCGTCGGTCGTCCCGCAGATGGTGTCGTGCCAGCCACAGTCGTCGTGGGTCATGGACATCATGACGCGGCCCATGTCCGAGTAGAGGACGAGCGACTGGGCGAGCCGCGAGACGTGCTGCGCCTTGAGCGTATCCGCCATGTTGTAGCGCTCGCTCTTCTCGTCCTGGTTGAAGACGAGCAAGCCCACGTTGGCGCCCCCCTTCAGATCCGTCAGACGCAGCGTGTAGCCACGCCGGACCACGAGCGAGAAGTGGCACCCTGCGGGCAGGGTTTCCTCGAGGACGGCCGGGCCGAGCCCTGGCGCCGAGCTGGTTTCATTCATCCTGTGCTCTCGGGTTCATCGGTTGCTTGTGGGTGAAGGACGGGGGTCCCGTCGTAGTGGGATGTCGTAGGTGATGCGAGCACCACGCTGGCGCGAACCATCCTGATCGGGTCGATCGAGCACCAGCATGCGCGTCCCCAGACCGAAGGCTTCCGGCAGGTCGTGGGTGACCATGACCACGGTCATGCCGCGGTCCGCCCAGAGTTCGCGCAGGAGACCGTGCATGCTGCTCCGATTGCCGGGATCGAGGGCCCCGAAGGGCTCGTCCAGCAACAGCAGGGGCGGCTCCAGGGCGATGGCCTGGGCCAGCGCGAGGCGTTGCTGCATGCCCCCGGAGAGCTGCGTCGGATAGCGATCGGCCACCTCCGCCAGACCGACCGCGTCCAGGAGCTCCGCGCCCCGGGCCCGGATCGCGCGGCGCCGGGCTCCGAAGCAGAGGCCGAAGACCGGATCACCATCGCGCAGTTCGAGCCCGAAACGGACGTTCTCGGCCACGGTCAGATGCCGGAACACGGAATAGCGCTGGAACACGATGCCGCGTTCCGGCGACGGCTCCGTCGGCAGCGGCTTGCCGTCCAGCAGCAGGCGGCCCGAGGTGGGGGCTTCCTGGCCGAGCAGAAGCTTGAGCAGCGTGCTCTTGCCGCAGCCGCTCGCCCCCACCACCGTGCAGAACTCTCCGGAGGCGAGATCGAGATCGATGCCGTCGAGAACGACCGTGTCGCCGTAGGCCTTGCGCAGGCTCTCGATGCGCAGATGACTCATGCCGCAGCCTCGTCCGCGGGCAGCGCCTGCCAGGGAAACAGCAGGGCGTTGAGACGGCGCAGGAGATAGTCCGTGAGCCAGGCCAGGAGGGTGATCCAGACCACGTAGGGCAGGATCACGTCCATGGCGAGATAGCGCCGCACGAGGAAGATCCGGTAGCCGAGCCCCTCCGTGGACGCGATGGCTTCCGCGGCGATGAGGAACAGCCAGGCGGCGCCCAGGGACAGCCGCACCGCGTCGACGAGCCGAGGCAGGATCTGTGGCAGCACGACTCGCCACAGGGTGCGCCAGCTGCCGGCGCCGAGCGTCTGCGCCTTGATCAGTTCCTCCGCGGGCATCTCGCGAATGCGCCCCTCCAGGTCCCGGGCGATGAAGGGTCCGACGCCGATCGCGATGAGCACGACCTTGGAGAGCTCGTCCATGCCGAGGGCGATGAAGAGCACCGGCAGCATCGCCAGGGGCGGCACCATGGCGACGGCCGCCATGAAGGGCGAGAGCGTCGCCCGGGCGAGGGGAAACAGACCGGCCAGCACGCCGAAGGCAAGACCGAGCACGGCGCCGGTCCCCACCCCGGCCGCGAGTCGCTCCATGCTCGCGACCGTGTCGACCCAGAACAGGTACTCGCCCGTGCGCCGGTCCTCGGTGAAGGCCATGCGATAGAGCGCCTCCCCCATGGTGCTGAAGGCAGGCAGGAGTCGGTCCTGCTCGTTCTCGGCGAGCCGTGCGCTGGAGGCGAACTGATAGAAGATCAGCAGCGCCAGGAACGGCAGCAGCGTCAGCGTCGTCGCCAGAGCGCGCCCGGGGCGCTGATTGATCAGGCGACGCATGCCGGCCGGCACCGCCCGGTGATCGGGGTCTCGACGATCATCAGCGGGCGTCGTTCGCGACGTCGCGCATGAAGCGGTTCGTGAAGCGCAGCTGCACGTTGCGCGCATCGCCCCAGATCGACCCATCGGCGAACTCGATCCCGACGAACCCCGGATCCGGCGCCATGGGACCGAGCAGGCCCTTGTCCCAGGAGAACTCGGCCACGCGTTGCATCGTCTGTTTCGGCGCGTCGCTGTCGACGAAAGCGACCCCTTCCTCGGGCTCGGCGAACATGCGGGTGGTCTGGAGCTGGCGCTGATAGCTCGCGAGGCTGGTGCCCGAGGCCGCCGCCATGTGCGCCTGCACCGCCTCGGCCCGGGCCTCGTCGAACATGAGTGCGACCGTCTCGTACCAGGCACCGGCCAGGGCCTGCCCGAACTCGGGGTGCGCGTCCAGGGTTTCGCTGTTGACGACCGTGAGGTCGAGGATCTCGCCGGGAATCCGGCTCGAATCGAACACGACGTTGGCCGAGGGCATGTCGCGGATCTCCGCGAGCATCGGGTTCCAGGTCACCACCGCCGGCACGCCGGTCGCGGCCCAGGCGCTGACGATGTCCGCATCGGAGGTGTTGACCAGGGTCAGGTCGCGCTCCGACAGGCCGAGCGTGTCCAGCGCCCGCGCCAGCAGGTAGTGCGACACGGACAGCTCCACGAGGTGCACGCGCTGCCCCTCGATGGCCGCCAGCTGATCGCTGTCGCGCAGCACGATCCCGTCGTTGCCGTTCGAGTAGTCCCCCACGATCACGGCCGTACTGTCGACGCCGCTCGCCGCTGCGATGGTGAGGATGTCCATGTTGGTGGCCGTCACGGCGTCGAACTGTCCGGCCGTGTACTGATTCACCGACTCGATGTAGTCGTTCACCTGGACGACGTCGATCTCGATCCCGTACCGAGCCGCCCAGCGATCGAGAATGCCGTTCGCCTTGGCGTACTCCCAGGGCATCCAGCCCACGTAGATGGACCAGGCCAGGGTGAAGCGCGGCGGTTCGGCCGCCATCGCACCAGTGGAGAGCACGCAGGCCAGGAGGAGGGCCAGCAGCCTTGTCATGGAACGCATCGTGGGGAATTTCCTCAGTGTTGAGACGACCGGCGACACATCACGGTGCGTATTCGCGAGAATCGCCCCGATTCAGTGCACGGATCAGGCGTCAAGGACGTCGAGATAGGCGTCGTGAAAATGAGTGATGGGGGCTTCGTGTTCCAGGGTCATGGGGCCGACCGCAAAGGCCGCCGATTGTACGGACGCCTGCAGACGCTGGGTCATGCCTGCGTCCTCGATCTCGGTGATCTCCCGGAAGGCCTGCAGCACGGCCTGCGCCAACTCGGGCGTGAGGGTCTGATCCGCCGCCGCCAGCGCCCGGAAGTGCATGCGCGCCCGATCCGGCCCGAGCGGCGTCACCAGGCCGGTCGCGAAGTAACCGTCGCCGGTGAACAGCGTCAGGTTCGGAAACAGCAGATGCGCGCCGTTCTCGCGCTGGCGCTCGGTCAGGCCCTCGATGGACTTCAGCGCCGGCGTCATGGCCGGTTGCTCCGGACGTGCAGGCTCGAAGGAGGCCCAGTGAGCGCCGGACTGGATCATCCGCCCCTCATGATGATTCCACATGCGCAGGGTCCGGGGGTGCGTGTACCAGAGGTGATACCAGTCCACGTGGTTCTCGATGTAGAACTTCCAGTTGGCGTTGAACTCGTAGACCCCCTCGGTCAGCACCTGCAGCCGCTCCGGCTCGAAGGCACCGATGATCTCCGGCATCCCGGCCAGCCAGTCTTCGAACGCGGGCGCCCCACCGTCCGGATTGACGAACAACAGGCCCTTCCACTCCGCCAGCGCAACGGGCAGGAGGCCCCAGGCGTCGCGGTCGAGGGCGGGCAACTGGGTCGCCTGCTGCGGGACGTTGTCGAGACTGCCGTCCAGGCCATAGCGCCAGCGGTGATAGGGGCAGACGATGGCGCTGCAGTTGCCGCGCGCATCGAGCAGCTTGGCGCCGCGATGCCGGCAGACGTTGTGGAAGGCCCGCAGCATGCCGTCGTCGTCCCGCACGACCACGATGGGGCCTCCGCCGACGTCGGCCGTGAGGAAGTCGCCGGGGGCGCGCAGGTCCCGCGTCTCGCCGACGAAGTTCCAGGTGCGGCCGAACAGCTGCCGCTGCTCGCGCAGGAACCAGTCCTGTCGGTAATAGGCCTCGGGCGGCAGCCGATAGCCCCTGCCGGGCTGCAGCGGTGCCGCCGAAGGGCTGCACAGGGACATGGAGGATCCTTTCACGGCGTGTCGATCGCCCTTGGGTAACGCAGGGTCCGTGCCAGCTCGCCTCCGGGCGGACGATCGGGGCAGCGCCCGGCCTCGATACACGCCCAGCGGCTCCGGTCGCATCCGTCGGCCTCCGCACCGAGGCGCGCGACCAGGCGCCAGTCTCCGCCCTCCGCGATCCGGTGCTCGGCGACCAGGGACCCGGCGGCAGCGATCAGCACCAGCTCCTGGGTCCCGATGCGCACCGCCAGCCCCCTGAGCCCACCGTCGTCGGCGCGCGCCTCGCGCACGACCAGGTCCGCCCCGGGGAGGGAGGCCCGGACCCAGCGCTCCCGATACGCGCAACGGACACCGGCGAACACCCAGACGCCCGTCTCGAGGAGGGTCTCACCCTCCCAGGCGAGCGCTCCTTCGTCATCGGCAAGACTGCCGCTCAAGTCCAGTTCGTGATGAAAGCGCAGGCGCGGGGCAGCCCAGCTCTGGCGCCCGCCGAACGCCTCTGCCCGGGCGGGCGGATCGCCGCCGGGGCGGGGCATGCGCAGATCCGCATAGCGCGTTCGCCCCTGGAACCAGAGGACGTCCGCATGCTCGAAGGCCCCCCGCGGAAGGCCGGGAGCACCGGAGATCTCCACCGATTCCCGGCGCCAGAGTCCGACGAGGGCCTCGGGGACAGGGCCCCCGGTCACGACCCCGCCGACGCCTCGCGCGCCGCCAGCCAGCCTCGCCAGCCGCCGTGCGCCGTGATGTCGAGGGCACCGCGTTCCGCACCCGCCGCGCCGATGAAACCGACGGGCTCGGAACCGTCGTCGAGGCGCACGCGGCCGAGCCCCAGGGGCGCCGGGATCCCCGCGAGGAAGGACCCGATGGTCGCCGCCGGCAGATCCCAGAGTTCGACCTCGATGCTCGCCTCGGAGGCGGGATCGGCCAGCAGCGCGGGCCGCTCCGGCGGCCCGCCAGGCAGGGCGAACATGCGGTACCCGGGCGCCGTCCGGCAGCGCCGGATCAAACGACCGCCCCGGGAGCGGATCTGGTGATTGAGCGGCAGGCCGTCCATGTGCGCCCCGGCGAGTACCAGGGGATAGCCCCGCTCGGCCTGCCAGGTCTCGCCATTGAACTGTGCGGCCAGCTCGAGCAGGGCCTGATCCGTGCCCGCCCCCGCGAACAGGGTGATGCCGAAGGGCAGACCGCCTTCGGACACCCCTGCCGGCACGGCGATGGCGGCATAGTCCAGCAGGTTCATGAAGTTCGTGAAGCGGCCCAGGGCCGTGTTGATGCCGATGGGGTCCGCGAGGACCGCCTCGATGGTCGGAAAGCGGTCCGCCGTCGGCACCATCACCGCATCGACCTGCTCGAACACGCGCGCCGCGTCCGCCGCGAGCGTGCGCAGGGCATCGAAACCCTGGAAGGTCGCGACCGCGTCGAAGCCGCGGGCGCGATCGATGATCGAGGCCGTGACCGGATGCACGTCGTCCGGATGGGCAGCGATGAAGCTGCCCACGGCCACGGCCCGCTCCGCGACCCAGGGGCCCTCGTAGAGCAGCGCTCCGGCCCGCACGAAGGGCGTCACGTCGATGGGCACCACCGTGCACCCAATGGCCTCGAGGCGCGCACGGGCGCCGTCGAACTCTGCAGGCCCCCAGGCGGGGTCCGGGAAGGCCAGGCTACGGGTGTCCGGCACGCCGACGCGGGGCGGATTCGGCAGGAAGCGCGGCACGAGCGTGCGGCAGCCGGGGTCGAGACCATCGTCTCCGGCCATGATGCCGAGCAGGGTCGCTGCATCGGCGACCGTACGCGTGAAGGTCGTCACGCAATCGAGGGATCGACAGGCGGGCACGACGCCGGTGTTGGGCAGCAGGCCGCGGCTCGGTTTCATGCCGACGAGGCCGTGAAAGGCCGCAGGGATGCGTCCTGAACCCGCCGTGTCGGTGCCGAGCGCGAAGTCCGCTTCACCGAGGGCCACCGCCACCGAGGAGCCGGCGCTGGATCCGCCGGAGATGCGCTCCGGGTCGATGGCGTTGCGGCAGACGCCGTAGGGCGAGCGGGTGCCGACGAGGCCCGTGGCGAACTGATCGAGGTTGGTCTTGCCCAGCGGCAGGGCCCCGGCATCGATCAACCGCTGCACCACCGTCGCGGAGCCTTCGGGCGTGTAGGCGAAGGCCGGGCAGGCCGCGGTGGTCGGCACACCGGCAAGGTCGATGTTGTCCTTGATGGCGAACACCAGACCCGCGAGCGCACCCGTGGACGAGCTGGCGCCCGCGAACCCGAGGGAGGCGCTCGGCGAGAGCCGCTCGATCCAGATCCGGTGCGCGTCGTTGGCGCGCGAGCGCTCGGCCAGCGCATCGAGACGCTGCTCCATGGGCGCGCCCGCGGCGCGCACCTCATCGAAGCTCGCCGCGCTCATCGTCCGGTCTCACGCAGCGGCCCGCAGCGACGGTGCCTTCCGAGGGCCAGGCGGCGCCATGCAGCACCAGCCACTGGGGTTCGGATCCGAATCCTGATCAATGTGTCGTCTCCTTGAAGCATGGCGACGCCTGAGCGGCGGCCCGTGGCAGAGCACGGGCGCCCTGCGGTCGTTCGGAACGGCTGTCGCAGGCAAGTTTCGCGCCGCGATGGGAGCGCCGACATCGGGGACCGGGCCTCGGCGGGAGTGGATCGATCCGGGATCGCGCGCCGAAGCCAACTCGGAGCGCACCGCAGGCACCGGCCCCGGGGCCTGGAACAGGAATTGCGTGACCGGGTGCACAGGGCAACGCGTGATCCGCAGACGCGCCCTGACGCAACCGACTCCGGTCCGAGGTCAGGGGGATCCACTGGATGTTCTCGAGGCGCTACGCCATGACGCGATGGCTACTGAAGCTCGCGATGCTGATGATCGCTTCGAGCCCTCAGCTCGGGGTGCAGGCCGCGCGGGCTGAGACCGATGTGCTCGTGATCGGTGGGCAGGGGCGGAACTGCCTCGAGGATCCGCAGTGCATCAATCGCCTGCATCCGGCGATTCCCATGACCGCACGCGCCCGCCCAGGTCAGACCCTGGTGCTCCGCACCCGCAACGCGAGCGACTTCGACCTCGATCCAGCCAGCGACGACGTGGATCCGCGCGCGGAGGACCCGGAGAGCGGCACCGTGCACCCGCTGACCGGCCCCGTGTACATCGAGGGCGCGCAGCCCGGAGACCTGCTCGCCGTGACGCTGCTGGACATCGCGCCGGGGCCCTACGGCTACACCTCCGTGAGCCCCATCGGCTTCGTCTCCGATCACGTGCGCGGCGCCCTGCGCGTGCTCTGGCGCCTGGATCGCAGCGCAGCCGTGACCGACGACATCCCGGGGGTGCGGATTCCCAACGCGAGCTTCCCCGGCATCCTCACGACCCTTCCGGGACCGACGGAGCTCGACGCCATGCTCAGCCGAGAGGCCGAGCTGCGCGCCGCCGGCGGCCGTCTGCGGACCCGGCGGCACCCACGAGCGCGAATGCCTGCGGACCCTTCCACCGCGGGAGCACGGCGGCAACCTCGACATCCGCTATCTCAAGGCAGGCGCCACCGTCTATCTGCCCTGCTATCTGGAGGGCTGCGGTCTGGCGGTCGGTGACCTGCACTACGCGCAGGGAGACGGCGAGGTCTCGGGCACCGCCATCGAGATGGACGCCGACGTGACCCTCACCACGCGTCTCGTGAAGGGCGGGCCCGAGCTGACCCGCGGTCCGCATTTCGAAGGGCCGGCAACGCTTCTCGACATTCCGTCACGGCGCTTCTACGCGACCACCGGGTTTCCCCTGAAGGAAGCCGGTGAGGTGCCTCCGGATCTCGCCTATCTCGATGCGGAGAACATCGTCGGCCTGCGCAACCTTTCCAAGGACGTCTCCCTCGCCGCCCGCAACGCCCTGCTCGAGATGATCGACCACATGACGCGGACCTACGGCCTGACGCCGGAACAGGCCTACGTGGTGGCGAGCGTGGCCGTGGACCTGCGCATCGGGCAACTCGTGGACGCGCCGAACGTCGGCGTCATGGCGATCCTGCCTCTGGACATCTTCACCGACCTCTAGGCCGCGCGGGCCGAAGGGGCCTCAGGTCCTCTGCGAGACCTTCACGGCAGTGCCGTAGGCGAGGAGTTCGGCAGCGCCCTGCATCACCGGCGCGGTCACGAAGCGTACGCCGACCACGGCGTCGGCACCGAGCGCCCGCGCTTCGGCAATCATCCGGTCGAGGGACTGCTCTCGAGCCTCTGCGAGCATCTTCGTGTATTCGCCGATCTCGCCTCCGACGATGCTGCGCAGCGCCGCGAGGATGTCCTTGCCCACGTGGCGCGCGCGGATCGTATTGCCGCGCACCAGGCCGAGGGTCTGCGTGATCCTGTAGTCGGACAGATGGTCCTGGGTCGAGATGATCATTTGTCCACCGTCTTCGAGTAGTGATCGTCTTCGCTGTTGGCCCGACGCTCCTTCAGCACCTTGATCAGCAGCGCGCCGAAGCCGGCGAAGGCCAGGAGCCCGAGCAGTCCGAAGGGAAATGCCGCGATCATGCCGACGAGCATCGCCACCAGATAGCAGGCCGCGAGAATCCCGAGGCAGAGATAGCCGAACTTTTCCAGCGTATCCATGAGTCACCAGTTCCGGACGCGTGACGGACCACGGACCGCGTTTGCCGACACGACCGGTGCGCTGCGCGGGCAGACGCCCACTCGCCGGAAAGAATAGCCCTCACCTTCACCCCTCGCCCGCCCCGCCGCGTGCGCCCGGCGCCGGGTCGTGCGAGCCTGAGGCACAGGACAGGCCGACCCCAGCGCGGATCCGACGCCATGGACGAACGGGAACAGGCACGCTGGCGGGCACGACTTCATGGAATGCGCGACGACCTGCTCGCCCGGGAGCCGGGTTCCCGCGCGGCCACGGACACCGTGACCCTGGATCAGGCGTCCGTCGGCCGCCTGTCCCGCATGGACGCGCTCCAGGGGCAGCAGATGGCCCGGGAAACGGAGCGGCGACGCGCGCAGCTGCTTCAGCGCGTCGAGGGTGCCCTGCGCCGCCTCGAGGCGGCGGAATTCGGCGAATGCCACGGCTGCGGCGAGATGATCGACCCTCGGCGTCTGGACGCGGACCCGACCAGCACGCGATGCATCGCCTGCGCGCGGTAGCGCCGCCATCGGCCTCCGCTCAATCGGTGAACAGGCGCTTCGGCAGTTTCTCGCGAAGGCTGGCCGCATCGAGACGTACCAGGTCCTTGTCGAGGCTGAAGGCCAGGGTGCGTGCCGTCTCCTTGCCGATCGCCTTGCGCAGAACACCGAGCATGTGGGGACCCGCGACGAGCCCGAGCCGGGAGAAGGCGCCGGCAGCGCGATCGTGATCGAGCGATGCGGCGAGCTGCGCGGCGAAGCGCTCGATCGCCTGCTCCGCCGCCGAGGTCGGTGGCTCCATGGCATGGCGTCCGCTGCCCGAGGAATCGAAGGCGCGCCCGGGTCGATCGGAGACCTGGTCCTGCTCTCGCTGGCGCTGTTCGGGGTTCAGGAAGCCCTCGCGCTCCTGGAGATCCCCTGTCGCATGGTCGGAGACGAAGACCCGCGCCCGACTGCCGTCGGCAACGACGATACGAATCGCTTCCTTTTCCATCTCGGCTTCTCCCGTGAAGTGGCCCCCGTACGCTCGACCCGGCGCCCCCGGGCGGTCAAGGATCCACGTCAAGGCAGCCTCGAATCGCAGCCGGGTCGCGCCGGTCTCGGGCCCCGGTCTCGGCCCCGGGGCGGACGGCGGCAACCCGGAGTGGGATCTTCGATACGCCGATCAGGACGCGCCCGACGTCGGCAGGGCACCCTCGCGCCGCTTCGGTGGCTCCGTTCGGGGTTCGAGGGTCG
>JAZBPI010000040.1:0-2645 GCA_036351555.1 Pseudomonadales bacterium | reverse complement strand
GGCAACGACGGCTCCGAGATGGGCATGCCCTTCCTGCTGGGAGCGGCGGCGCAGGACCTCAGGGTGCTCATCGAGGTGGATCTAGTCCGTGATGGGCACTGCACGCACGCGCTCCTCCACCTGCTCCTCGCCCTCGATCGGGAATCCATGGACGAGCGTCAGCAGGCATCGCCGGTCGCTATCCGTCGCAGCCAGATCCAGCTGGCCACGGCGCTGCGCGCGCGGGAGGCGCTCGGGTGCAGCGCATCGCCGATGGTCTCTCCGGAGAGACGGCGTAACGCCTCGAACCGATCCACGCGGACCTGGAAAGTGAACAGGATTCGCAGTACTGGGAGTTGACCGCGCGGGGGGAGACCTTCTCCGATCTCGAGCCGGTCCGACGGGCCCTGATCCCGCGCGTCGCGAGGCTGGTGGCGGAGGCGCGCGCCCGCTAGGGTGACGGACTCGATTCCCGGTCGGGGTGTTCGATGCGCTTCGCCATGGACGGGTCCTTCCGCGCGACCCGGAGCGGTCACGGAGGTCCGGCTGCAGCGCCCACCGTACTCGCGCCGCATTGCGGCCGGCCGTGCCGATCCTGGCCTCGCCGATCCTGGCCTCGCCAGCGCGCCTTCGCGGGGCGGCACGGAAGGCCGCGCACAGGGACCGCCCTCGCCGGACGACGCCGCCAGGCCCAGGACCCTATCCGGAGGCCGCCGCCGTGAAGGCAGCCCTGCACCGGGTGTTCATCTGCGGATCGTCCATGCGGGGGCAGCCTGATCACGGCAATCTTCCGGACGACGCCTTCGTGCGCGCCGCACGCACGGCGCCTCGCTATCGCCTCCATGCCGTCAAGGATGGCTGGCATCCCGGGATCTACGAGGTCGATGCGGGCGGCGTCGCGATACCCGGTGAGCTCTATGCGCTGAGCCCCGTCCAGTACGACTTCCTCGTGACCACGGAGCCGCCGGACATGTACGCGGCCGAGGTCGCGCTCGACGACGGATCCACGGCCACGGCCTTTCTCTATCCCCGCGCGCTCATCGAGGCGGCCGGCTGGCCGGACATCTCCGATCTGGGTGGCTGGGCCGCCTACAAGGCGAAGCAGGAGCAGGGCGCATGACGAAGCAGTTGATCAAGGCGGGACGGATCGTCACGGCGGTCGACGACTATGTCGGGGACATCCTCGTGGAGGACGGCCGCATCGAAGCCATCGGACGCGAGCTCAGCGTCGCGGACGCCCGGGTGCACGATGCGCGGGGCCTGCTCGTGCTGCCCGGGGGCATCGATGCCCACGTCCACATGGAAACGCCCATGGACGAGATGGAGACCGTCGACAGCTTCGAGACGGGGACGCGCTCGGCCGCCTTCGGCGGCACCACGACCATCATCGACTTCGCCCAGCAGTTCCGCGGCGAGAGTCCGCGCGCCGCGCTGGAGCGACGCCTCGGGTCCGCGGAGCCGCAGTGCTGCATCGACTACGGCTTCCACTCGATCCTCACGGACGTGAGTCGCGAGGCGCTGGCCCAGCTGCCCGGCATGATCCACGACGATGGCGTCTCCAGCTTCAAGCTCTACATGGCCTATCCCGGGGTGCTCATGGTCGACGATGCGGCCATCTACCGCACCATGCGCAAGACCGGCGAGCATGGGGGCATGGTCAATCTCCATGCGGAGAACGGCGTCGTCATCCAGGCGCTGATCGACGAAGCGCTCGAGCAGGGGAACACCTCGCCGAAGTACCACATGCTCACGCGCCCGGCGATCATGGAGGGCGAGGCGACCCATCGCGTGATCCGCATCGCGGAGCTCGCGGAAGTCCCGGTGTACATCGTGCATCTGTCCGCGAAGGAGGCCCTCGAGGCGGTCGTGGAAGCCCGGGACCGCGGCATCCATGCCTTCGCCGAGACCTGTCCGCACTATCTGTTCCTGACCAATGCGGAGTACGACCGCCCGGGCTTCGAGGCGGCGAAGTACGTGATGACGCCGCCGTTGCGGGATCACGACTGTCAGCAGGCCCTCTGGCGCGGGCTGCAGTTCGACGATCTCCAGCTCGTGGCGACGGACCACTGTCCCTTCTGCTTCAACGAGAATCTGCACGGGCTGCTCAAGTCCAAGCAGCACGGCCGCGACGACTTCTCGCAGATTCCCAACGGTGCGCCCGGCGTCGAGTATCGCCTCTCGCTGCTCTTCGACGGTGGCGTCGGGACGGGGCGCATCAATCTCAACCGCTTCGTGCAGCTCACGGCGACGGCGCCCGCGAAGATGTTCGGGCTCTTCCCGCGCAAGGGCACCATCGCGGTCGGCAGCGATGCGGATCTCGTGCTCTTCGACCCGCAGGAGCGGCATACGCTGAGTGCGCAGACCCACCACTCGAACGTCGACTACTCGATGTTCGAGGGTCGCGAGGTCCAGGGGCGGGGGAAGAAGGTGTTCCTGCGTGGCGAGCTGATCGTCGACGGAGACGCCTGGCTCGGTCGTGCGGGCATGGGGCGCTATCTGAAGCGCTCGGCCTCCGGCCGGGTACTCTGATCCGGCCTGCCGCTCAGGTCCCCTGCGTCGAGATCCCGCCTCTCCGCTCGAGGGCCTCCTCGAGCAGCGCCAGGCCCGCCTCCGCGAAGCGCTCCATGTTGCCGTCCCGATCTGCACGGCCCGTCTGCACGCGTCGC
>JAZBPI010000039.1:0-33404 GCA_036351555.1 Pseudomonadales bacterium | reverse complement strand
GTCCAGCGCAGGCGCATCGGGCTGCGCGGGGCTCGACGGGGTGGCGCTCGGCTGCGTGGCGCCCGGAGTTGATTCGTCCGTCCGCTGTTCCCGAGCGCCGCGGAAGAGGGTTCCGAGCAGGGACTGATAGGCCTCGAAGCCCTGGGTCCCGCCCTTGATCATGCCCTGGACCATGTTGCGCAGCAGGGTGCCATCGAGACCTTTCTCGACCTGGTCCTTGAGGCGATCGACGAGCATGTCGTTGACGGGCCCCACATCGGGAAGGCCGAGGAGCCGGCGCATTTCCTCGGGAGAGAGTTCGAGCTCCACATTGACCTTCATCGTGCCTCCGGCTGGCGTCCCGGCCCGTATCGATGCACTGTAGCACCCCGCAGTCGCCGGCAGCACCGACCGGAATGGCGCAGCAGATGCCCGCAGGGACCGGAGGAGGAGGCGGCAGATGAGGATTCTCAAGAAGTATCCGAACAGACGCCTGTACGACACGCAGCAGAGCGTCTACGTGACGCTCGAGGACGTGCGGCAGATGGTGCTCGCGAACGAGAGCATCAAGGTGGTGGACTCCAAGTCCGGCGTCGACCTCACGCGCAGCGTCCTGCTCCAGATCATCGCAGAGCAGGAAGGCGAGGGGCACGAGCCCCTGCTGACCAATCGCGTGCTCCAGCAGCTCATCCGCTTCTACGGCGACAGCATGCAGGGCGTGCTGTCGCGCTACCTCGAGCAGAGCCTGATGATCTTCCTGCAGCAGCAGGAGCTCTATCAGCGCCGCATGCGCGACGTGCTCACGGCTTCGCCCATCAAGATGGTGCAGCGTTTCGCGGACCAGAACATCGCCTTCTGGCGCAACGTGCTGGTCCAGGACCGCGCCCGAGCCGAGGCGGGCAGCGAGGACGCGCCGGCCCAGGCGCCGGGGCAGCTGCTCGACGATCTCGAAGCGGCCTCTGATGCAGCGCAGCAATTCAGCCCCGAAGAGCGCGATCGGGACCTCCCCGAAGACCCCTCCACGGCACCCGACGATCGGCGCTCAGGCAGCAATTCCGGGGCTTGACAGCTTCCGGGCACCTCAATATATTGCACTGCACAAATCTGCTGCAGTGCACAACGGCGGCAGATGGTCAGAAACCCGGTCCGACGGCCCCGATGGCCGTCGGTCAGTAGCCAGCCAGAGGTGACACACCATGAGCAGCGAACGCCGCATGACCCGCGTCCTCAAGCCCGTCAACGACCTGGTGGTCCTCAATGCAGAGGCCACGGGCACCATCCTCATGCGCCAGAACGCCTTCTTCGGTGATCTGGTCTCCGCCAGCGTCGATCAGGTCAAGACCCTGACCAGCGTCGGCTCGGTCCGCGAGGCCATGGACGCCCAGCGCACCTACCTCCGCGAGATCGGCTCCAAGTTCCAGAGCGTCGCTCGCGAGAACGTCGAGACCCTGCGCGACGCCACCCGCGACGCGAGCAACGTGATCCGGGGCGCCTTCCGTCGCGCTCAGGACACCGTGACCGAAGAGGTGAACGAGCTGCGCACCGAGGCCGCCGAGGCGATCGCGCCGCAGGCCCAGCAGCCCGCTCCGACCGGCTTCCAGCCGACCACCACGTACTGATCGGCCTGCCGTCGGCGCCCGGCGCCGGCCCAGGGACGACCGCCGCGCCCCCGCGAGCCCCGTGCTCCCGGGGGCGCGTCGCTTATGGCACCGCCGTGCACTATCCTCGATGGCTGATTCCGGCGACAGAACCGGAACAGGCCCAGCGCAGTCACCACGGCCCGCGCAACGCGCGCCGGCAGACGGGGAGAGAGCATGCAGCAGCTTTCGGGAATGGACGCGTCCTTCCTCTATTTCGAGACACCGAATCAGCCGATGCACATCGGCGCCCTGGCGGTCTATGACCCCTCCACGGCCCCCGGTGGCTTCGTTCGCTTCAAGGACATCCTCGGCACCATCGAGAGCCGCCTGCATCTGGCACGCACCTTCCGACAGCGCGTGGTCCGCGTGCCCCTCGACCTCGACCATCCCTACTGGGTGAACGACGCCGATTTCGATCTCGAGTTCCATGTCCGCCACATCGCCCTGCCCCAGCCCGGGGACTGGCGCCAGCTCTGCATCCAGACGGCACGCCTGCATTCCCGGCCGCTGGACACGACCAAGCCTCTCTGGGAGTTCTACGTCGTCGAAGGGCTGGACCGGATTCCGGGCCTGCCGCCGGGCAGCTTCGCGATCGTCTCGAAGATCCACCACGCAGCCATCGACGGCGTGTCCGGGGCCGAGATCACCGGCGCGATCCACGATCTGGAGCCCGATGCCCGGGTCCCGCCACCGGAGCGGCCCTGGCTGGCCGATCGGGACCCGAGCGCGGCCGAGCTCATGATGCGCACCTGGTTCAACAACGTCCGCCAGCCCCTGCGCTTCGCGCGGGTGCTGGCCGATACGGTCCCGGCCGTGGGCCGGGTCACCGCCGGCCTGCGCAGCGAGCGCTTCCGGACCCCGGCGCCGGTGCCGAGAACGCGCTTCAACGGCACCATCTCCCCGCATCGCGTCGTGGACGGCCGGACCTTCCCCCTGGCCACCATGAAGGCGATCAAGGCGGCGGTGCCGGGCGCGACCATCAACGACCTCGTGCTCTCCATCGTCGGCGGCGGCCTGCGCCGCTACCTCGAGAGCAAGGGCGAACTGCCGGATGCGTCCATGGTGGCCATGGCGCCGATCTCCGTACGCGGCAAGAGCCTCTCCGGGACCCAGGGCAACCAGGTATCCGCCATGGCCGCGCTGCTGTGCACGGACATCCCGGACCCCCTCGCGCGCCTGGACGCGGTCCGGGCCGGCACCCTGCAGTCCAAGGCGCTCACGGAAGCCGTGGGGGCGAGCCTGCTCACGGACTACAGCCAGTTCATCCCCTCGTCTCTCGCGGGGCTGGCCGCGCGGCTGTACACCCGCGCAGGCCTGGCGAATCGCATCCGACCGATCTTCAATTGCGTCGTCACCAACATTCCGGGGCCGCAGCAGTCGCTCTACTCCGGTGGGGCCCGGCTCGTGACCCAGTACGGTCTGGGGCCCATCGTCGACGGCATGGCCCTGATCCACCCGGTGTTCAGCTACTGCGGGGAGATCACCATTTCCTTCACCTCCTGTCGCGAGATCATGCCGGACCCGGCCTTCTACGCGGAGTGCATCGAAGCCGCCTACGAGGACATCCGCGAGGCGGCGGGCGTCGCCGCGGCGCCCCGCCCCCTCCACGCGGACCTGGCCCCGGACATGGAACGGATCGGCCAGCCGTGAGCAGGGATCGGCCGCTCGCCGGCAAGCGGGTCCTGGTCACGCACGCGGACCGGTTCATGGGTGCGCCGGTCGCGGAACGCTTTCGGGAGGCGGGCGCGGAGGTCGTTGCGGACGTCCGCGTGCCCCGCGGCGTCGACGAGGGTTCGGCCATCGTGGAGGACGCAGGGCCCGTCGACGTCCTGTTCGCGAACCTCGCCTGGCCACCGACCCCGGCGCTGGTCACCGAGATCGCCACGGACGACTGGCAGACCCTGTTCGACGTCCTCGTGCATCCGCTCCTCGGCATGGTCCGGACCGCCGCTGCCTCCATGAAGGCGGTCGGCGCGGGCCGCATCATCGGCATGACGAGTGCCGCACCGCTGCGCGGGATCCCGAGAAACGCTGCCTACTGCGCCGCCCGCGGCGCGCAGAACGCCTTCCTCCGCGCCGCGGGCCTCGAGCTCGCGCGCGATGGCGTGCTCGTCACGGCCATCGCTCAGAACTACGTCGAGAACGACACCTACTACCCGCCCGGCCTCACCGAGGACGAGCAGTTCCTGTCGCGCATGAGGGCGGTGGTCCCCATGCAGCGCCTGGGGCGCGCCGAAGAGACTGCTGCGCTCGCGCTCTTCCTCGCCACGGAAGCCGGCTTCGTGCCGGGGCAGATCTTTCCGCTGGCCGGTGGCTGGACCACCACCCTGTGACGCGCACGCCCGAATTCGTGCACTGGATCCTCGAGCGTCTCGAGGGCCTCGGCCCGCTGCGCAGTCGCGCGATGTTCGGTGGCCACGGGATCTGGCTCGACGAGGGCATCGCCGCTGCGCATGCAGAGGAACCGGCAGCCGGGCGCCCCGAAGCCGGGCGCCCCGAAACCGGGCCACCCGCATCCGGGCGTCCGCGGCGCAGGACAGGCGCCCAGGGGCTCTTCTTCGCCCTGATCGCCGACGACGTGCTCTACCTGAAAGCGGACGGGGAGACCCGCGCCTTCTTCGAGGACGCAGGACTGGCCCCCTTCCGGCCCTTTCCCGACCGCAGCGTGACCATGGCGTACTACCCGGTCCCGGACGAAGTGCTCGAGGACGGCGAGACGCTCCTGGAGTGGGCCAACCTCGCCCTCGGCGCGGCTCTGCGCGCTCGACCGGGTCGCGCTCGACCGGGTCGCGGGCACGCGGATACCGACTCCTCGAGCCGCGGAGACACCCCGTCCGCAGGGCGCACTAGTCGTGCCGCGACTCGGCCACGTAAAGGGCCACGAGGCGCGCGAGCACCACGGTCAGGTAGATCTGCCCGATGATGGCCTCACTGTAGGACAGGGTCCGCGCGAGGGGCGACACCGGATAGAAGTCGCCGAAGCCGAGGGTCGTGAGCGACACGAAGCTGAAGTAGGTGAATTCGCCGAGCGGCGTCCGGTTCTCGCTGCCCTCGTCGAGTCCGGCGATGGCTCCGGGCACGACGCTCTCGAGGGCCGAGAACGCAAAGGCGAAGGTCAGGCCGATGAGCAGGTAGACGCAGAGCGCGCCGTAGATCATGTGCGCGTTGACGCGGCGATTGACCATGACCACGTCGTGCAGCACGTGCCAGGCCACGTAGGCGAGAAAGGCGAGGCCGTAGAGACGCCCGACGGCACCGAGCGCGGGGACGTCCGCCGAGAGCAGGCTTGCCCCGAACCCGAGCACGAAGCCGAGGGCGGCGATCCCCATGGTGATGCGGAACTGGGTCCCGTTGGTCGCGGAGGCAAGGGCCGCCGCCACCAGCACCAGGCCCACGAAGAGATCCGTCAGGGCATCGAGCGGCGGATAGATCGCCAGCACGGGATAGAGCACGAGCAGCCCGAGCAGGGCGATGAACAGCGTCTGATAGGCCCGCGGATAGGGGAGCGTCATCTCCAGGCCGAGAAAGCGCACCGCGTCGTCGCCGATGATCAGCACGGGCATCGCCGTCTCCCTCGACGAACGAGGGCTGCCGGGGGCTGCAGCCTGGGCCCATGATGCGCAGGGCCGATGCGACCCTCAAGCGCAATGCCGTGACAGTGCAGTGTTAACATCGATTCGAGGCTCGAGTGCGCCACAGATCGCGACGGGCAGTGTCCGCAAAGGGGAGAACTTCAGGCATGACTCATCACGCACGACAGGGCAGCGCCGCAGCAGGTTTCCTGCGTCCCGCGTTCGCTTGCGCGAGCGCACTGATCCTCGTGACAGCCTGCGGGACCGGCGAGAAGCCGAGCGAGGCCGGCGCCGCAAGGGCGACCGCCTCGGCGACCCCGGCCTCGGAAGCGGCCTTCGCCGCCGTGGACACCGCCCGTATCGCGGCGGCCCGCGAGACACCCGAGGAGTGGTTGACCTACGGCGGCACCTACGACGAGCAGCGCCATTCCGGACTGACCCAGATCGATCGCGACACGATCGGCGATCTCGGCGTCGCCTGGACCTACGAACTCTCCACGGCGCGGGGCGTCGAAGCGACGCCGATCGTGGTCGACGGCGCGATGTACGTCACCTCGGCCTGGTCCGTCGTCCACGCCCTGGACGCCGCCACCGGTGAGGAACTCTGGGTCTACGACCCCGAGGTGGACCGCGCCGTGGGCGTCAAGGCCTGTTGCGACGTCGTGAACCGGGGCGTCGCCGTCTACGACGGCAAGATCTACGTCGGCGTCATCGACGGCCGTCTCGAGGCCCTCGACGCGCGAACCGGTGAGCGGGTCTGGAGCACCGTCACCGTCGACCAGAGCAAGCCGTACACGATCACGGCCGCGCCGCGTGTCTTCGACGGCAAGGTGATCATCGGGAACGGCGGCGCGGAACTCGGTGTCCGGGGCTATCTGTCCGCCTACGACGCCGCGACGGGGGATCTCGTATGGCGCTTCTACACGGTGCCGAATCCGGAGAAGGTCGCGGACGACGCCGCCTCGGACGAGATCCTGGCGAAGGTGGTCAACGACAGCTGGGGTGACGACGGCGCCTGGGTCACGGACGGCGGCGGCGGAACCGTGTGGGATTCGGCGATCTACGACACCGTGAACGACCAGGTGATCTTCGGCGTCGGGAACGGATCGCCCTGGGCACGCGTGGTCCGCGACCCTGCGGGGGGGGACAACCTGTTCCTGTCCTCCATCGTCGCGGTCGATGCCGACACCGGCGCCTATCGCTGGCACTTCCAGACGACGCCGGGAGACAACTGGGACTACACGGCGACGCAGTCGCTCATCCTCGCCGAGTTGCCGCTCGGCGACGACGGGGCGTCCCGACGCATCGTCATGCAGGCGCCGAAGAACGGATTCTTCTACGTGCTGGATGCGGCCACGGGCGATCTCATCTCCGGTGATCCCTTCGTCCCGCTGAACTGGGCAACAGGGCTGGACGACGAGGGCCGCCCCATCGAGGTCCCCGGCGCGCGCTACGGCGAGGCGCCGTTCTTCACGAACCCGGGCCCCCTGGGCGCGCACAACTGGCACCCCATGGCCTTCAGTCCGGATACGGGCCTGGCGTACATCCCGGCTCAGGAGATCCCCCACGTCTACTCCTTCGACGAGCGGAGTCTCACGGATCCGAACAACTGGAACACCGGCGTGAACTTCGCCGAAGGCGTCGTCGCCGACGTCCCGGAGGGCACCCTGGAGGCCCTGCGCGCGACCCTGAAGGGACGCCTCATCGCCTGGGACCCAGTGGCCCGTACGCCGCGCTGGTCCGTCGAGCACGACAACGCCTGGAACGGCGGGATCCTGTCCACCGCCGGTGGCCTCGTCTTCCAGGGTCAGCTGAGCGGCGAATTCTCGGCCTACGACGCGAGCACCGGAGAGGAGCTCTGGAGCTATCCCCTGAAGGCCGGCGCGGCGTCGGGACCGGGCACCTACGCCGTGGATGGCGTCCAGTACGTGGCCATCACGACGGGCTGGGGATCCGCCTTCGCCCTGGCAAACGGCTTCGGCTTCGAGACGAAGGTTCCGCCCTCCCTCGGGCGCGTCGTCGTCTTCCGCCTGGGAGGCTCGGCGAGCATCCCCGACCCGGCCTATACGCCCATCGCGCGGACGCCCCAGGCAGAACTCTTCGGAACGGAGGAGATGCTGGCCCAGGGCGCGGAGCTCTACGCCAAGCAGTGCGGCGTCTGCCACGGAGCCCTCGGCATCAGCTCCGGGGTGCTCCCGGATCTGCGCTGGTCCGCGATCTCCGCGGAGGCGAACGGCTGGCGGTCCGTGGTCATCGACGGCGCGCTGGCGTCGCGCGGCATGGTCTCCTTCTCCGAGGTGCTGTCTCCCACCCAGGCCGAGGCGATCCGGGCCTACGTGGTGAAGCAGGCCCATCTCGGCGTGGATGCAGCCGTCGCAAGCACACCCTGACCCAGACCTCGACCCATTGCGCCGCGTGCAACGGCACGCGGTGCAATGGGATCAGGTCGCAGAAGGCAGCGACTGCGCGAGAGCCCCTCGCGCTGCGTCGCGCATCTCGTCGAAGGACTCCTGGATGCAGGCGGAGAAGTAGGCCGGATCCGGCATGATCTCGCGGCAGGAGGTGAAGGAGATCGTGAGCCGGCCGTTGTAGCTCAGCACCGGCATGAAGAGCCCGACCGAGTCGCCGACCGGACCCAGCCCGTACTGGGTGACCATGCGGGCGCCGTTCATGTAGAGGGGCACCTGGGGGCCCGGCACGTTCGTGATGACGCAATTGAACAATGGGCTGATCATGTTGCCCAGGCCCATCTGCGTGACCAGACGGCCCGCGAGCGCCAGCGTCGCCGCCGGGATGTGCCGATTGAGATCGGTCATGAGCCGCGCGCCGTAGGCCTGGCTCAGCTCCTTCGCATCCCGCGTGTGGGTATAGACCGCCTCCAGTCGATCGAGGGGCCCGGGAATGTCCGTACGGATCGCCACGGCCATGGCCGACACCTGATTCCCCGCAGCACCGCTCTGCTCCTCACGACGCACGTTGACCGGCGCCATGGCCACCAGGGACTGTTCCGGAAGCGCACCGCGGTGCAGCAGATAACGACGCACGGCGCCGCCACAGATCGCCAGCACCACGTCGTTGACGGTGGCGCCGGGCACGGCACGCCGCATCGCGCGAACGTCCGCGAGATCGAAATCGCGCCCCTCGAACACCCGGTGCGCGGACACCGCGGCATTGAACAGCGTACGCGGTACCTCTCCCGCGGATCTGAGTTCGTGCCGGCGCAGCTGCTGCTGCACGCGTGCGACCGCGGGGACCGCCTGCGAGAGCACCATCATGAGACGGAAGGGCTGACGGATGTTGTTGCCGTAGGTCCGCACGAGCAGTTCGAGGTTCGTCGGCGGATTGTCCGCGACCCACTGTCGATCGCGCGCGACCACGCTGCCCTCCGGAGAGAGATCGTGGAGCGCCGCCGTGATCTCTGCCCCCGTGGCTCCATCGATCGCCGCGTGATGAATCTTCGTCAGCAGCGCATAGCTTCCAGCCGGCAGGCCCTGAACCCTGTCCAGGCCCTCGATCACGTACATCTCCCAGAGCGGCCGGGCGAGATCGAGCACGCGCGAGTGCAGACGCGCGACCTGGATGCAGAGCTGACGCCAGTCACCGGGCCTCGGCAGGGCGATATGTCGAACGTGGAACTCGAGATCGAAATCCGGATCGTTGATCCAGTAGGGGTAGTCGAGTTCGAGCGGCACGCGCGCGAGGCGCTGGCGAAAGGCGCGGGCGCGATCGAGACGGCTGTCGACGAGATCGAGAATCTGCTTGAAGCGCACCTGCCCACCGGGCGCCGTACTCGGGTCGTAGACGTTCACGCTGCCGATGTGCATCGGCATGCGTGCGGACTCCAGATAGAGAAAGGTCGCGTCCTGTCCGCTCAGCTGTTCCACGGTTCATCTCCCCGGTTCATCCGGGCCAGCAGCGAACACGACGCTACGGGTCCCGCCTGGAAAGCGCGCTCGAGCCGTCACGCCGAGCTGCGCACCGCACCATTGTCACTCCATCGCAGGACCCTGCCCATCGGGCCCTCAGGCCGCGCGGGGCCTGACCTGAAGCTCGACGGCGAGGGGCAGGTGATCCGACAGGCGACAGGGCAGCGCTTCGGCGGCACGCACCTCGAGATCGGGTGAGACGAGCACGTGATCCAGATCCTGGCGTGGGCGCCAACTGGGATAGGTCGGCAGTGCCTGCGTGATCACCGGCTGCAGGCGCGTGCGGGCGAGCGGTGAACGACGCAGAAGCGTCTCCACGGACGCGTTCATGTCGCCCATGACGATGACCCGCCCCGCGTCCTCGACCCGTTCGGCGAGCCATTCGAGCTGCGCGTGCCGAGCGCGATAACCGAGCGAGAGATGAACGGAGAGCACCGTGAGTGCATGGCCATCCGCGCATTCGAAGCGCGCGACGATGGCCCCGCGCCCGGGGATCGTCGACGGAAGGGGATGGTCCTCGAGATCGAGGGGCGCCGTGCAGGCAAGCAGGCCGTTGCCGTGCTGGGCGAAGCGTCCGAGGCGACGATTGCGCTGCGCATACCAGAATCCCAGCCCCGCACGACGCGCGAGGAAGGCGACCTGGTTGGTGAAGCCGCTGCGCAGACTGCCCGCGTCCACTTCCTGGAGCGCGACCAGGTCATAGCCGCGCAGCATGGCGCCGATCGCGTCCAGATTCTCGGGCCGCGCCGTATCGTGCAGGAGCTGCCGCCAGCCGCGGGTGACGTACTCGCGATAGCGTTCCGTGCGGATACCGGACTGGATGTTGAAGCTGAGCAGGCGCAGCGCATCGGGGAGCGGCCGCGCCACGTGGAGCGCCTCGGGAACGAAACGACTCGGCAGGCGATGCCCCAGACGCCGTCGAGTGCCACGGAGACGCTCGACGGCCGGGCGGTCCGACACGCTGACCATGACCAGGACGGCCGCGGCAGGATCGCGCGTCAGGGGCCCTGCACGGATGCCGCGGGCGCGGGCGTGGACGAGAGGGAGGGCGCAGCGGGCGCGGAACCCGCACGCGCGCGGCGCACGAGGAAGTCCACGACTTCGAGCATCCCGGCGTTCGACCCGGCGCTGCGACCGTCCGTGCGCCAGGTGCCGTCCACGATCATCGCGGGTACGCCATTGGCCTGATACGCCCGACCGCGCGCGATGGACTGCTGCACGGCAGCGCTGACCCCGAAGGAATCGAAGGCCGCGCGAAAGTCTTCACGGGTGGTGCAGCTCGCGCCCTCGAGATCCGCCTGGGCAACGACGTCCTCGTAGAAGGCCGCGACGTCGTCCGGCGTCGCGAAGCGACGGCGCTCGAGATGAATGGCCCGGAAGAAGGCGGTATGCGTGGCCGGGAGCACATCGCAGGCGCGCGCGACGTAGTAGGCTTGGGCAAAGAGCATCCAGCTGCGACTGAACACGGCCGGAACCCGCTCGAGCGTCACGTCGTCGGGCGTCCCTTCTTCCCAGGCGCTCAGCTCGGCGTCGAACTCGAAGCAGTGGATGCAGGCATAGGAGAAGAACTCGGTGACCGTGACGCCCTCGTTGCCCGTCGCCACCGGCACCGGGAGCGTGAAGTACTGCTCGCCATCCCGGTAGGGTTCGATCAGATTCTCGGCCGCATGGATCGGCGCAGCGACGAGCGCCGCCGCGAAGAGCATCGATTGGATCGCGCGATGCAGCATGGAAGGCTCCGCTTCAGTGGAGACCCTGCACGTACGCACTGACGGCAGCGATCTCTTCGTCATTCAGGTTGCGAGCGACTCCGCGCATCATCCCGCCGAGCGACTCGTCCGTCTGCCGCTCACCGGACCGATAGGCCTTGAGCTGCACGTCCACGTATTCGGCATTCTGTCCCGAGAGGGTCGGAAACGCCGCCGGACCATTGCCCAGCCCTCGCGGCGAATGACAGGCGAGGCAGGCAGGAACACCCTTGTCGGCCAGGCCGGCGCGATAGATGCGCTCGCCGAGATCGAGATCCGCGCCTTCCGCGACGCCCTCCTGCATGGGCTTGGCCGCGTAGAACGCAGCGATGTTGCGCAGCGTGTCGTCGGGGAGCGCGTCCACCTGACCCGCCATGAGTGCGGCGTAGCGATCGCCGGACTTGAAGTAGCGCATCTGCTTCAGGAGATAGGAGTAGTGTTGTCCGCCCAGATTAGGATAGCTCGGCAGGATGGACTTGCCTTCCTGGCCATGGCAGGCGGAGCAGACCACTGCCGCACCCTGACCCGCCTGCGGATCGCCCATGGGCTCCCCGGCGGGCGGCATCCCCGCGGGGGCGGCGCTTTGAGCATGACTCGCAGCCGCGGTCAGAGCGGTGGCGAGGAACAGGACGGTGATGGAGGCATTACGCAGCATGACTGATCCCTTCACTCGAAGGTGGACGCCGTGTTTGGGTGACGACCGGCCCGGAGGATCGACCCGGTCTTGACCAGGGCCGCATCCGGCGCTGCCCGGATTCGCGGAGACTTTCCGCGCGGGCCGGAACGGAGCCCGCGAGTATAGACCATCCACCCGCCCTGTAAGAACCTCCGGGAGGTTCCGATCGCATCACGCAGGGACTGTGCAGCTTTTCACCTGAATCGGACCTGAGGAGAACCACGTGCCCCGCCGTCCCCCGACACCGGGCGCGCGCAAGCGCCCCCGCCGCCCTGCCGCCCAGCCAGGCAGCCCCACCGCTCGGGGCGAGGCGGTGGATCCACGGCTGCTGCTCCCCGCTGACTTCGAGCTGGGCGCCCCGTCGCTCGCGCACGCGCCTCCGGACAGCGGCAGGGAGGTGGCCTTCGCCGGCCGATCGAACGCCGGCAAGTCGAGCGTGCTCAATCGCCTGACGGGGCAGCGCGCCCTGGCACGGACCAGCCGGACCCCCGGGCGGACCCAGCACCTGAACTTCTTCCGGGTCGACGACGCGGCACGCCTGGTCGATCTCCCGGGCTACGGCTATGCCCGTGCCGATCTGGAGACGCGCGACGCCTGGCAGGTTCACGTCGAGGCCTACCTGTCGGCCCGCCAGGCGCTGGTCGGCGTGGTGCTGGTGATGGACGTCCGCCATCCGTTCCAGCCCTTCGACGAGCAGCTCATCGCCTGGGCAGGCTCCAGTGCCATCCCCCTGCTCGTGCTGCTCAACAAGGCCGACAAGCTCGGCCACGGCGCACGTGCGGACACCCTGCGCTCGGCGACCGAGCGCCTGCGCGACACCCCGACCGCCGAGGCCATCCTGTTCAGTGCCCTGCGGGGAATGGGTGCGGAGACCGCCCTGCGACGGGTCCGGCAGTGGCTCTGCCTGCCCGAGACACCGGACGGGGCAGCGTCGTCCGGGCCGCAGCTCGTGACCGGACAGGATCCGGACGCCTGAGGGTCTCGAGCGCGCAGCGGCCTGCCACCGCCCCGAGGGCGGCGGTAGGCAGATCGAGGCGGAGTTCTGGGGGGGAATAGGTGCCCCGGCGCCGGGGGGGCGGCGGCCGGGGCGACTGGCGACGCCTCGGGGGTGGCGTGCTTGGACCATTGGGGGTACCGGGGGAGGGAGGGGCAATGGTCCTTGCCAGCACTTCCTGTGACCGGGGTCCGACGCGGGAGTTCCCGGGGCCGGGGCCTCGAAGACGACCGTTCGTCGCCTGATGTTCCCGCTGACGTCCTTTCCGGCGATGCACCGGGCAACCCCGCACCGCTGACCGGCAGGACGCAGGGCCGAGGCTCGCGCCAAGGGCAGGCTCGAGCCTGGGTCCAGAACCCCATACGGCGTCCTGTCCGGCTAATGAGCCTCGTCCCAGTTCGCACCCCGACCGACATCCACCACCAGGGGGACGCGCAGCTCGGCGGCCGCCTCCATGCGCGTGCGCACCGCTTCGGCAAGGGCGTCCGCGGCATCGGCGTCGACCTCGAAGACCAGTTCGTCGTGCACCTGCATGATCATCAGCGCCGGAGGCGCTTCGGCCTGGAGCCAGGCGTCGACCGTGATCATGGCGCGCTTGATGATGTCGGCCGCCGTCCCCTGCATGGGCGCGTTGATCGCGGTGCGCTCCGCGGCCTGGCGGCGCTGCTGGTTCTGGACCCGGATCTCCGGCAGATAGAGACGGCGGCCGAAGAGCGTCTCCACGTAGCCCTGCTCCGCGGCGGTCGCCCGGGTGCGATCCATGTACTCCTGAACCCCGGGGTAGCGCTCGAAGTAACGGTCGATGTAGCCCTGGGCGTCCCCGCGCTCGATGCCGAGCTGGCGCGCGAGTCCGAAGGCGGACATGCCGTAGATCAGACCGAAGTTGATGGCCTTGGCGCTGCGTCGTTGTGCGTCGCTCACCGCGTCCGGGTCGACGCCGAAGACCTCCGCCGCGGTGGCCCGATGCACGTCGCGACCCTCAGCGAAGGCCGCCACGAGCCCGGCGTCTCCCGACAGGTGGGCCATGATGCGCAGCTCGATCTGCGAGTAGTCCGCAGCGAGCAGCACCCGACCGGGCGGTGCCACGAACGCCTGGCGGATGCGTCGACCCTCGGCGGTGCGGATGGGGATGTTCTGCAGGTTCGGCTCCGAGGACGACAGGCGACCGGTGGCGGTCACGGCCTGGTGATAGGACGTGTGGATGCGTCCCGTGACCGGATCGATCTCCTGCGGCAGGGAATCGGTGTAGGTCGACTTGAGCTTCGACAGGCCCCGGTACTCCATGATGATCCGCGGCAGCGCGTACTCGTGGGCGAGCTCGGCCAGCACCGGCTCCGCCGTGGACGGGGCCCCCTTCGGCGTCTTGCGCAGGACCGGCAGACCCAGCCGGTCATAGAGCACTTCCTGCAGTTGCTTGGTCGAGCCGAGATTGAACTCGGTCCCGGCCTCGGCGTAGGCCTCCTTCTGCAGCTCCGCCATGCGCGAGGCGAGCTCGGCGCTCTGCTGCGAGAGCAGACGGGCGTCCACGAGCGCGCCATTGCGCTCGATGCGCGACAGCACCGGCACGAGCGGCATCTCGATGGTCTCGAAGACTTCCCGGAGGGTCGGTTCCGCCTCGAGACGCGGCCAGAGGGTCCGATGGAGCTGGAGCGCGACATCCGCGTCCTCGGCCGCATAGGGGCCTGCCTGCTCGATGGCCACCTGGTCGAAGGTCAGCTGTCCGCGACCCTTGCCGGCCACGGCCTCGAAACGGATCGTCTCGCGACCGAGAAACTTCAGGGCGAGATCGTCCATGTTGTGACGTGTGCCGACGCTGTCGAGCACATAGGATTCGAGCATGGTGTCGAAGCGCACCCCACGCAGCGTCACGCCCGCACGAGCCAGCACGCTGGCGTCGTACTTGAGGTTCTGGCCGAGCTTGCAGACCTTCGGGTCCTCGAGCAGGGGGCGCAGGGCCTCGAGCACCCGATCCCGGTCGAGCTGCTCGGGCGCCCCCATGTAGGCGTGACCCACGGGCACGTAGGCCGCCTCCCCGGGCGTCACCGCGAAGGACAGGCCGACGAGCTCCGCCTGCATGTAATCGAGGCTCGTGGTCTCCGTGTCGAAGGCGAAGCAGTCCGCTGCCGCGAGGCGCTCGATCCAGGCGTGCAGCCTGGTTTCGTCGAGCACGATCTCGTAGTCGGCAGGCGCCTCGGTCGCAACCTCACCGCGGGCGGACACCTCGCTGATCCAGCTCTTGAATTCCAGATCCCGGAAGAGGGCCAGCAGCGTCTCGTCGTCCGCGGGGCCGGGAAGGAGATCGTCACTGTCGGCGTCGAGATCCAGATCGCAGCGGATCGTCGCGAGCGCCCGGGACAGCGGCAGCTGATCGAGACAGGCGCGCAGGTTCTCGCCGACCTTGCCGCCGACCTCGTCGGCGCGGGCGATGAGCGTATCCAGGTCCCCGAATTCGCCCAGCCATTTCGCGGCCGTCTTGGGGCCGACCTTGGGCACGCCGGGAATGTTGTCGACGCTGTCGCCCGTGAGCGTGAGCAGATCGACGATCCGCTCCGGCGGCACTCCGAATTTGTCGCGCACGCCCTCGGGATCCATGACCGTGTCGCTCATGGTGTTGACGAGGGTCACGCGATCCGTGACCAGCTGAGCCAGGTCCTTGTCCGACGTCGACACGAGCACGGGGCGCTCGGTCTCGTTGCGCCGCGCCAGCGTGCCGATGACGTCGTCGGCCTCGACGCCCTCGACGACCAGCATCGGCAGCCCCATGGCGCGCACGATGGTGTGCAGCGGCTCGATCTGGGCCCTGAGCTCGTCCGGCATGGGCGGCCGATTCGCCTTGTACTGGTCGTAGAGCTCGTCGCGGAAGGTGGGGCCCTTGGCGTCGAAGACGACCGCGAAGGGGCTGTCCGGATAATCCGCGCGCAGCTTGCGCAGCATGGCCACGACGCCCTTGATGGCGCCCGTGGGTCGCCCGTCGGACGTGGTCAGGGGGGGCAGCGCGTGAAAGGCGCGGAACAGGTAGGAGGATCCGTCGACCAGGATCAGCGGTTTCTCGTCCGCCATGTTTGGTGTCACCATGTTCGCGCGGGTGCCGGACGGGCAGCCCGCTGAAGCGCGCCGCTTCGTGCAGCGCATGTCGAGGGATGCTGTCGTGACCGGAACCGACGTTTCGTCCATCCACGGCCGACCCGGAAGGGTCCTCGTCGCCACCTTCGTCCTGGGTCTGGGCCTCGCTGCCTGCAACGGGGCGAAGGCTGCGGAGGACCCCGTGATCTCGCCGCGCGGGCAGGACGTGACCATCATTCAGGGCGAGGAGCGTACCGTCTACGAGTACCGCCAGAACGGGGAACTCCGCATGATCCGGGTGGTGCCGTCGACAGGGCGCCCCTATTACCTGGTCCCCTCCGACGAGACCCGAGGATACGGGAATCTCGAAAGGGCCGACATGCTGATCCCGAAGTGGATCCTGGTGGAATTCTGAAGCCGGGGCCGGCGCGCGACACGCACCCCGCGAAGCAGGCAAGGATGCGACGACCCTCATGAGCGAGCGCATCGACGTCAGCCGCCCGCGGCTGGAGGCCCTGCTCTCGAACTGGGGGCTCGGCGCCCTGGTCGAGGCCGAACGCGCCAGCCTCGGTATCGAGAACACCAACTACTTCGTGACCCTCGAGCAGTCGGACGGCAGCCGCTCGCACTGGGTGCTGACCCTCATGGCGCGTCCGCCGACCCGAACGGCGCTCGACGTGCTCGAGCTGCTCCAGGCCCGGGGCCTGCCCGTGCCGGCACCGCAGGGGGATCTCGCCGGAGAACCGGTGGTGCCGGTTCCCGGAGGAGGCCATGCGCTCCTCGCACCCCGCCTCGCCGGCAGCCATCCGGAGCAACCCGGCGTGCGCGCCTGTGCCGCCGCGGGACGCTTTCTCGCGCGCATGCATGCCCATACCGCGCAGATCCATGCCCCGGAACACCCGCGCAACACGGACTGGATGCGCATGCGTCTCGCCGTGCATCGACAACGCCTGGGGTTCGCGGCCCGCGACCTCCTCGAGACCAGCGTCCTCGGCCTGACGGTCGTTCAGCGGCGACGTGACTGGCATCGCATGCCGCACGGCGTGGTGCACGGCGATCTGTTCCGCGACAACGCCCTGTTCGAGGGCGAGGAACTGGCCGGGGTGATCGATTTTCATCACGCCGCTCGTGCGCCCCTGGCCTTCGATCTGGCCGTGACGGCGAACGACTGGTGCAGGCACCCGGCCGGAGGCCTGGATCGAGCTCGCATGCTGGCCCTGCTCAGGGCCTACGACAGTGAGCGCTCACTGACACCCCTGGAGCTGTGGTTCTGGCCGGTGCTCCTCGTGCTCGCAGCCACCCGATTCTGGATCGCGCGCCTGGACTCGCCCCGCAAGCCCCCCGAGGAGATGATGTCGCTGCTGCGGCACCTGCTCCTGCACCCGCCGCGGCTGCACCCTTCGCTCGCTGTCTGAGCCCGGCGGCGGGCGCGTCTCAGACCGTCTCCAGGACGAACACGGAGAACAGTTCCTCCACGTCGGTCCAGTGCCGCAGGGTCTCGAAACCCGCACCCCGCGCCAGCGCCTCGAACTCTTCCGGATCGTACTTGTAGGAATTCTCCGTATGGATGCGGTCGCCGGCCTCGAGCACCACTTCCGTGTTCCCGAGGCGAAACACCTGGTCCTCACGGGCCACCAGGTGCATCTCGATGCGCCCCGCGGACGCGTCGTAGAACGCCAGATGATCGAAGCGCTCCGGCTCGACGTCTCCCCCCAGCACGCGGCGAAGGTGGACGAGCGCGTTGCGGTTGAAGGCGGCGGTCACGCCCTCCGCATCGTCGTAGGCGGCCTCGAGGCGCGCGGCATCCTTGCGCCGATCCACGCCGACCAGGAGTCGACTGCCGACGCCGAGGGTCTCGTGCACGTGCGCGAGGAACAGGGCCGCGGCACCGCGTTCGAAGTTGCCGATGCTGCTGCCGGGGAAGAAGGCGCTGACGGTCAGCGAGGGATCACGCCAGGGCAGTACGAAGGGACGGCTGTAGTCGGCGCAGACCGCATGGATCTCGAGCGAGGGATAGTCCTCGGCAAGGCGCAGCGCTGCGTCCCGGAGATGATCGAGGGAGATATCGATCGGCATGTAGACACTCGGGCGCAGTCCGTCGAGCAGCAGGCGGATCTTCCGACTCGATCCACTGCCGTACTCGACGAGCTGTGTCTCCCGGCCGAGCAGCTGGCAGATCTCCGGCAGACGCTGCTGGAGAATGCTCATCTCGGTGCGGGTCGGATAGTACTCGGGGAGCCGCGTGATCGCCTCGAAGAGCTCGGATCCGCGCTCGTCGTAGAAGTACTTGGGCGACAGTCGCCGCGGCGCGCTCACCAGGCCTGCATGCACCTCCTCGCGCACGTCGGTCAGCTGCGGCTTGAGGTCATGAAGCGTCACGCGTTCGCGAACCGCGCGTTCAGTGGTCTCGAGCAAGACGTACTCCCGTGAACTGCCAACGATCGCCCGGGTAGAAGAAATTGCGATAGCTCGCACGGATGTGCGCCGCCGGCGTGGCGCAGGAGCCACCGCGGAGCACGAGCTGATTGCACATGAACTTGCCGTTGTATTCGCCGAGCGCCCCGTCGGGCGTGCGGTAGCCCGGATAGGGCTGATAGGCGCTGGTGGTCCACTCCCACTGATTTCCGAACAGGGCTCGGGGGCCGTCGCCGACCGCGATCGATGCATCCGGACAGGGATGCAGGACGCCGCTCTCGGCGAAGGCGCCCGGCGCACCGCATTGCCGGGTCGCGGCCACCTCCCATTCCGCCTCCGTCGGAAGACGCTCGCCGCACCAGCGCGCGAAGGCGTCGGCTTCGTAGAAGGACAGATGGGTGACCGGCGCATGCAGGTCGAGGGGACGCGCACCGGCGAGCAGGTATTCGCGCCAGCGGCCGTCCTCCCGGTACCAGTACAGCGGAGCCCGGGGCGCGTCAGGCCCGGCGCGCCAGGTCCAACCGTCGGAGAGCCAGAGTTCAGGGCGTTCATAGCCGCCATCGTCCATGAACGCGAGATACTCACCGTTGGTGACACAGCGATCGGCGAGCTCGAAGGGCTCGAGCCAGACCCGGTGGCGCGGTGATTCGTTGTCGAAGGCGAAATCGAAGCGCGTCGAGCATTGCCGAGGCGCCGGCACGCCGATCTCGGCGACGCCCCCGTCGTAGGCCGTGTAGCTGCGCGCAGTCTCCGTGCCCTCGGGCGGCATCCGCGTCTCGCCGTGCACCGGTTGAAGCGGATTGTGCCCGAAGGCGTATTTCAGGTCGGTGACCAGGAGCTCCTGATGCTGCTCCTCGTGATGCAGACCGAGGATCGTCCGACGCGCAACCTCCGGATGCGCGTCGCCGGCGAGCAGCGATGCCATGAAGTCATCAACGCGGCATCTCCAGGCGCGGATGTCCGCAACGGTCGGACGGGACAGGTGACCCCGACGAAGCCGCGGATACTGCGCCCCGACGCTGTTGTAGTAGCTGTTGAAGAGATACTCGAAGCGCGGATGAAAGACCTCGTAGTCCTGGGCGAAGGGCCGCAGCAGGAAGGTCTCGAAGAACCAGGTGGTGTGCGCGAGATGCCACTTCGGCGGGCTGGCATCCGCCATGGGCTGCACGCCGAGATCCTCGACCTCGAGGGGCGCAACGAGCGCCTCCGTTCGCCGCCGCACCTGTGCATAGGCCGTCTCCAGAGACGGACCCGCGTCGTCTGGCGCTGCGTTCAGTGCGCGTGCTGGCACATGTTCCCGGGACGACGCGGCATCCTGCACGGCGGATCCCCTGGCTGCTGGCCGGCCAGTATGGCGGCGAGACGAACGAGGTGCAAAAAAGCGCCGTCAGTAGCGCGCGGCGAGCGTCCGGTAGGCGGTCTCGATCTGCTGCGGCGTGTGCGGCATGCGGATGAGGCCGAGGTAGTGCCCGCGGGGATTGAAGATCACGAGGTTGCCGGTGTGATCCATGGTGTAGTCGTCGGTGCCGTTTTCCGCAGGCACCCTGGCGTAGGCCACGCTCACCTGAGCCGCGAGGGTCGCGATCTCGCTCGCAGCGCCCGTTGCGCCGACGAAGTCAGGGTGAAAGTAGGGGACGTAGTTCGCCAGGACCTCCGGCGTATCGCGCTCGGGATCGACGGAGACGAGCATGCCCGTGAAGGCATCGGCGACGCCGGCGTCGCCGAGTTCGCGCAACGCGTTGCCCATGACGGACAGGGTCACGGGGCAGATGTCAGGGCAGTGGGTGAAGCCGAAGTAGGCGAAGGTCCAGTGGCCGACGAGATCGTCCTGGGTGAAGGGTTCGCCGCGCTCGTCGACGAGCGCAAAGGGCGTCACCTCACGGGGAGTCGGAAGGATCACGATACCGAGCTCGCGCAGCTCGCCGTCGCTGAGGACCGGCTCGCGCATCATGTTGTTCACGAACAGGCCGACGACCAGCACCATGAAGGCCACACAGGCGAGGACGGTATTGCGAACCCCGGGCGTCATCGGGTGGTGACCGCACCGACGAGGGACGGGGCCGAGCCCGGCAGCAGGTAGTGATCGACCAGCAGGACGACGAACAGGAGCATCAGGTACACGATGGAGTAGCGGAAGGTCTCCATGGGGGCCCGCGGATCGCGGCCCACGAGCAGCACCACCGCCCAGTAGAGGAAGCCCGCGCCGAGTGCCGTCGCACCGGCAAGGTAGAGCCAGCCGCTCATGCCGATCGCGAAGGGCAGAAGGGACGTCGCGAACATGATCAGCGTGTAGAACAGGATGTGCCAACGCGTGTAGCGATCGCCGTGGGTCACCGGGAGCATGGGCATGCCGATGCCGGCGTATTCGTCCTTCTTGTCGATGGCGAGCGCCCAGAAGTGCGGGGGCGTCCAGGCGAAGATGATGAGGACCAGAAGCAGGCCACCGGGCTCGATGGTTCCGGTGATCGCCGTCCAGCCGAAGAGCGGGGGCGCCGCACCGAAGAGGCCACCGATCACGATGTTCTGGGGCGTGGCGCGCTTGAGCCACAGGGTGTAGACGAAGCCGTAGCCGATCCAGGAAGCGAAGTTCAGCCAGGCCGTCAGCGGATTGACGAAGGCGAACAACAGCGCCATGCCGAGTGCGCAGGTCGCGCCGGCAAAGACGGCACCCCGGAGGAAGGGCACCCGTCCCGTCGCCACGGGCCGATGCGCGGTCCGCGCCATGCGGGCGTCGATGCGGGCGTCGGCAAGGTGATTCACCGCTGCGGCCGACCCCGCGACCAGGGCAATGCCCACCATGGCGACCAGGAAGGGCGCGAGGGGCGGGATGCCGGGAGTCGCGAGGAAGGAGCCGACCGCCGCGCAGAGCAGCATCAGCATCACCACCCGTGGCTTGCACATCTCGTAGTAGTCACGCCACGAGAGGGCTGCGCCGGCGCTGGCCGCGTAGGTCTGGCTCATGCGGCGACACCGCGGGTAGCTGCAAGGAGGCGGTAGTTTACCGATACGATCACCAGCAGCAAGGCAGCGCCCACGGCGTTGTGTGCGGTCGCCACGGCGAGCGGCAGCGCATAGACCACGTTGCTGATGCCGAGGCCGATCTGCAGGGCCAGGACCGCGAGCGCCGCCGCCCCGAAGGCCCGCAGACGCCAGGCTGCCGGGGCCCTGAGCAGGCGGAAGGCGAGGAGGCCGACCGCGGCCGCCACCAGCAGGGCGCCGACCCGGTGCGTGAAGTGGATCGCCACCCGACCCTCGCCGAACATGGCACCGCCCAGATAGTTGGGGCCCACTTCCTGAAAGATGTTGAAACCATGGGCAAAATCGCCGGGCGGAATCCACTCGCCCTGGCAGGTGGGGAAGTCCGGGCACGCCAGGGCCGCGTAGTTGGAACTGACCCAGCCGCCGAGCGCGATCTGCGCCACCACGAGCACGAGCGCGAACACGGCGAGCGGCACCAGGGACCGCTGACCGAGCGCGGCGCCTTCCGCAGCGGGCACCCGCCAGCCGAGGCGAAGCGTGAGCAGCCACAGCAGGGTGAGGGTGGTGAAGCCGCCGAGGAGGTGCGCGGTCACGACCTGGGGCCAGAGCTTGAGGGTCACGGTCCAGGCGCCGAAGGCACCCTGCAGCATGACCATGGCGAGCAGGGCCAGCGGCAGGAGGAGCGGTTGTTCGGGCAACCGCCGGCGCGCGACCGCGAGGCCGGCAAGACCGAGGATCAACAGCCCCAGGGTCCCGGCGAAGTAGCGGTGGATCATCTCCGGCCAGGCCTTCGCGGCCTCGAAGGGCGCATCCGGAAAGCGCAGCTCGGCCAGCTCCACATTCTCGGCGGCCTGGGTGACGCCGAGGAAGCCGTAGCATCCGGGCCAATCGGGGCAACCGAGCCCCGCATCCTCCAGGCGTGTCCAGGCACCGAGGATGACGACCACGGCGGCGAAGGCAACGGCGAAGGCGGCGATACGAAAGCCTGGCTTGCGGTCAGGTATCACGAGGTCCTCCGAGCGGGATCAACCGATGTTCGACAGGCGCAGGACGCGCTTGAGGTCGGACAGCAGGGGTTCCCCGATCTGATCGAGCCCGTGAACGAAGACGACATTGCCCAGGGGGTCCACCGTGAGCACGCCAGCCGGCGGTGCGCCCTGGTCGAAGACGCCCGGGTCGCCCCCCAGCAGTTCCGCAGCGCGGGTGGCGCTGGCGATGAGATCCGGCGGCGCCACGGCGAGCTCCATGCGCGGGAAGCGCTCGCCGAGCAGGGCGCGCAGGGACGCCGGTGCATCGGCGGGCAGGGCGATCACGCGGATGACCCGATCCTCGTCGCGACCCAGGAGTCGATGCAGCTGGCGGAGGAGCTGGATCCGGTCCATGCACGACTCGTCGCAGGCCGTGGGCGGCACGAACAGGAGACGCCACAGCCTCGGGCCCTCTGCGGTGAGCGGCTGCCCATCCTGGGTCATGGCGAGATCCGGGAGCTGCGCCGGGGGCTGGATCAGGGCGCCGTGATTGGTCTGGCCGCCCGTGATCCGGTCGGCCGCGCCGTAGTAGAGCCAGATCGCGGCGAACAGCGGCAGCATGGACAGCAGCAGCAGGCCGACGAGCATCGCGCGATTCCGGTTGCGATGGCGGTCGTGGTTCGGGTGTGGTGCTTCGGTGTTCTGTTCGGTCATCGGTCTCTCTCTTCGCGCGCTCGCGCAGGGCGCTGCAGGGACGCGGCGATCCAGCCGACGACCAGCACCAGGGCGAGCCCGAACCACTGGGCAGCGTAGGCGCGATGCCGATCGGCGCTCATGCGGACCGGCTGCCAGACGTACTGCTGTGCGCCCGGTGCGTCGGCGTCCGCGACCACCAGAAACGGAAGCAGCGCCCTGTCCTCCACGAGGGGCTCGAGGACGGACGCGTCGATCCGCTGCACGCGTCTTGGCCAGCCCGTCTCCGGCGCACTGTCGAAGACCGGCGTCTGATCCGGGGCGAGCAGGGCTCGACCCGTGATGCGCACCCGTCCTGGTGGAAGCAGGATCTCCGGAAGCTCCGCACGACGCGCCGGTGCGGGCACCCAGCCGAAGTTCACGAGTACCGCCGTGGCGGCGTCGAAGGCCACGGGCGCCACGACCTCGTAGCCCGTTCGACCCTGCCAGGTCCGGTTGTCGAGGAGGAAGACCCGCGTCCGCAGGATCTCTCCCAGCACCTGCACCCGAGTCAGGTCTCGCGCGTCCGGACCCGACGCGAGAAAGCCCTCGAGGTCGATCGGCGCCTCGGCCGCACGCAGCCGATCCTCCGCCTCGATGCGTGCCTTCTCGTCCGCACGCCCGAGCTGCCAGGTTCCGAGCACGATCAACAGCGGCAGGAAGGCGAGCACGAACAGCGACAGTCTGATGCCGGGCCGGAAGCCCCAGCCCTGCCGAACCCGTGGTTCCGTCATGGGCCGGTGCGCCTGCGCCGGGCCCGCAGCGCGGATGCGATATACTCCGCGCGCTCTCGCGCCCTTCCCGCACCGCTCGGTGTCCCACCGGGAACGGGTCCCGCCTCCTTCATCAGGAACCGACGATGCCCACGGCCGTTCTCAAGATCCTCATCGTGATCCTGTTCCTTGCAGTCGTCGCGAGCCTCTCGAGCGCGCTCGTGTTCCTGTTCAAGGACCAGGAAGAGGGACGCAAACGGACGCTCTACGCCCTGGGAACCCGCATCGTGCTCGCGGCATCCCTGCTCGGGCTCGTGGCCTACGGCCTGCAGACCGGCCAACTGACGCTGGCGGCGCCCTGGCACGGACAGTGACGGGTATCGCCCCGCACCGGCGACGACACGCCGATGCGGGGCGTTCAGGATCGGCTCAGAGCACGTAGACGAACAGGAACAGCCCCATCCAGACCACGTCGACGAAATACCAGTACCAGGAACAGGCTTCGAAACCGAAGTGATCATCCGGTGAGAAGTGACCCTTGAGCACACGGACCATGCACATCATCAGCATGAAGGTGCCGAGGGTGACGTGGAATCCGTGGAAGCCCGTGAGAATGTAGAAGGTCGAGCCGTAGATGCCGGAGCCGAGCGTGAGGCCGAGCTGCTCGTAGGCGTGGATGTATTCCTCCGCCTGCAGGAACAGGAAGATCACGCCCAGGGCGATGGTGACGCCGAGCCAGGCGGTCAGGCCCTTGCGATTGCCGCTCTTCAGGCCCGTATGGGCCCAGTGGATCGTGAAGCTCGAGGACAGCAGGATGGCCGTGTTCCAGAAGGGCAGGTAGGCCAGCCAGCTCGTGATCGAGGACGGAGCGGCCATGGTCTCGGCCGGACCCGGCCGGTAGGTGCTCGGATTCTCGCCGGACGCCCAGTCGGGACTGAAGCCCGGCCAGAGGTAGTTGCTCACGCCCTTGTCGCCCTCGCCGCCCAGCCAGGGCACGGCGAAATTGCGGACGTAGTAGAGCGCGCCGAAGAAGGCCGCGAAGAACATGACCTCGGAAAAGATGAACCAGCCCATGCCCCAGACGTAGGACCGACGCAGCTGCGCATTGGCCAGCCCCGCGTGGTTCTCGCGAATGACGTTCGTGAACCAGCTGTACAGCGAAACACCGATGATGCCCGCGCCGATCCAGAGCAGGAGAAGATTGCTGTTCGCGCCCGTCTTGCTCGCGTTCAGGAAACTCGCGAAGCCGAACATGAACAGGATCAGGCCGAAGGCGATCCACACCGGTATCTTGCTGTCGTGGGGAACGAAGTAGTTGTCCTGCCCGCCCGCATGCTGCTCGGTCATGCTTTCCTTCTCCGTGAACTTCCAGATCCGCGCGGTCATGCGCAGCGGATCAACCCCCCGCGGCCGGTCCGCCCGCCGCTTCGGTCCGCGCTTCTTCGAGCGCCCAACGCCCTGCCGCCGTGTTCGTCACATCGAACATGGTGTAGGACAGCGAAATGGTGCCGATGGACTCCGGAAGATCCCGATCGACGATGAACCTCACCGGCATCTCCACCGCTTCCCCGGGCTGCAGCACCTGCTGATCGAAACAGAAGCACTGCGTCTTGTGGAAATAGGACGCCGCACGCCCCGGCGCGACGGACGGGATCGTCTGCGCCACCATGACCTGGCTGGTCGGGTTGTGCGCGTAGAAGATCGCTTCGTTGATGCCGCCCGGATGCACGGTCATGCCACCGGCTCGCGCGCCGAAGGCCCAGGGCATGGCTTCGTTGGTGTTGGTGACGAAGCGGATGGTCACGACCCGCCCTTCGTCCACGGCAGCGTCGGCTTCCACGTATTCGTAGCGCCCACCGGTCTTGCCGTTCAGACCCGTGACTTCACAGATCACGTCGTAGAGCGGCACCAGCGCGAAGGCGAAGCCGAACATCGCCAGACCCCCGAGCACGAGCCGCCCGACCGTGCGGCCCGTGCGAGGATTCCGTTGCTCTGGTCCCTGACTCATGACCGTTTCCCTAGGGTCCGGTCGCGGCAGGTGCCGCGACCGGTGACCGTGCGCTCAGCGAACGACGGGCGGCGTCGCGAAGGTGTGATAGGGCGCGGGCGAGGGCACCGTCCACTCCAGCCCCTCGGCCCCTTCCCAGACCTCTGCGGTGGCCTGCTTGCCCGTGCGGATCACCTGCACGAGGATCCACAGGAACAGCAGCTGCGGCAGGCCGAAGACGAATGCGCCCACGGTGGACCAGGCGTTGAAGTCCGCGAACTGGAGTGCGTAGTCGGGGATGCGACGCGGCATGCCGGCAAGACCGGAGAAGTGCATCGGGAAGAACGCGAGGTTCACGCCGATGAACGACAGCCAGAAATGGAGCTTGCCCAGCGATTCGTTGTACATGTGGCCGGTCCACTTCGGCAGCCAGAAATAGACGGCGCCGAAGATCGAGAAGAGTGCACCGGACACGAGCACGTAGTGAAAGTGCGCGACCACGAAGTAGGTGTCGTGGTACTGGAAGTCCGCCGGCGCGATCGCGAGCATGAGCCCCGAGAAGCCGCCGATCGTGAACAGGAACACGAAGGCCAGAGCGAAGAGCATGGGCGTCTCGAAGGTCATGGACCCGCGCCACATGGTGCTGACCCAGTTGAAGACCTTCACGCCCGTCGGCACCGCGATCAGCATGGTCGCGTACATGAAGAACAGCTCACCGGCGAGCGGCATCCCCACCGTGAACATGTGGTGCGCCCAGACGATGAACGACAGGAAGGCGATCGACGAGGTCGCGTAGACCATCGAGTCGTAGCCGAACAGCGGCTTGCGCGCGAAGGTCGAGATGATGTGCGACACGATCCCGAAGGCGGGCAGGATCATGATGTAGACCTTGGGATGACCGAAGAACCAGAACACGTGCTGGAACAGGACGGGATCGCCGCCCCCGGCCGCGTCGAAGAAGCTCGTGCCGAAGTGGATGTCGAACAGCATCATGGTCACGGCACCGGCCAGCACCGGCATCACGGCGATGAGCAGGTACGCGGTGATCAGCCATGCCCAGACGAACATCGGCATCTTCATGAGCGTCATGCCCGGGGCACGCATGTTGAGGATGGTCGCGATGATGTTGATCGCGCCCATGATCGACGACGCACCCGCGAGATGGACGGCGAAGATGAAATAGGTCACCGATTCCGGCGCATAGGTCGTGGAGAGCGGCGCGTAGAAGGTCCAGCCGAAGTTCGGACCGCCCGACTCCATGAACAGCGTCGAGATCAGCATGGTGAAGGCGAAGGGCAGGATCCAGAACGACAGGTTGTTCATGCGCGGCAGCGCCATGTCCGGCGCGCCGATCATCATGGGAATCATCCAGTTCGCCAGACCCACGAACGCCGGCATGATGGCACCGAAGACCATGATCAGGCCGTGGTTCGTGGTCATCTGGTTGAACAGGGCCGGGTCGACGAACTGCAGGCCCGGCTGGAAGAGTTCGGCGCGAATGATCAGTGCCATCACGCCGCCCACGAGCAGCATGATGAAACTGAACCACAGGTACATCGAGCCGATGTCCTTGTGATTCGTCGTGTACAGCCAGCGGGTGATCCCCTTGGCAGGCCCGTGATCGTGATCGTCGTGATGGGCGTCGATGACCGCACTCATGTCCGCTACTCCTGGTCAGGGGGTCACTGGGCCAACTGGGCGACGGCCAGCGCTTCGTCACCGCTGTCGGTGCCGAGCTGGGCCGCATACCACTGCTGGAACTCTTCCTTGGGCACCACGCGGACGACGATCGGCATGAAGCCGTGGTCCTTGCCGCACAGCTCCGTGCACTGTCCCCGGTAGATGCCGGGCTCCTCGACGTAGGTCCAGGCCTCGTTCACGAAGCCGGGAATGGCGTCCTTCTTGATCGCGAAATCGGGCACCCACCAGGAATGGATCACGTCGTTGGCCGTGAGCAGGAACCGCACCTTGGTGTTGGCGGGGATGACCAGTTCGTTGTCGACCTCGAGGAGGTAGTTCTCGTTCTTGGTGGTCTGGTTGGTGATCTCGGCGCGCGACGTCGCCAGATTGGAGAAGAAGGACACCTGCTCGTTCAGGGAGGCGTCGAGATACTTGTATTCCCACTTCCACTGATAGCCGCGGACCTCGACCACCATGTCCTCGCCACCGGTGTCGTAGATCTCGACCAGGACACGCGTCGCGGGGATGGCCATGGCGACGAGGATGAACAGCGGCACGATGGTCCAGAGGATCTCGACCTTGGTGCTCTCGTGGAAGGTCGCCGGCTCGTGGCCGATGGACTTGCGATGCATGATCATGGACACGAGCATCGCGCCGAAGACGACGACTCCGATCGCGACACAGATCCAGAAGATGATCATGTGAAGGTCATGCACCTGGCGGCTGACGTCCGTGACGCCGACCGGCATGTTGTACTCGAGCGCCGCGCGCACAGGCATCGTCATGACCATGGCCGCGATTGCCGCGGCAGCCTGCGCGAGATACCTCGATTTCGACATCATTCGGGACGACTCCGTCTTCTGTGAACTTCAGACAGCCCGCTCACGTGCAAGGGCCCGACCTGCGGAATCGCCGGCTGATGGCGCTCGTTCGCGGTGGGAGGGATGAAGAGCCCATCCACACGACGCCCTGCTGCGAATCCCGAACGCCTCGCGGGCCCATGAAGACCCGTGCTGCGCCCACCGCCCGTGGGTGTCGCGTCGGATGACAGGCATCGACGCGGGGCGAGAGTATAGCAGCGGCGGGAATCAAGACAATCATTCAGTATTCGCTGGCTCTTTCCGAGCGAAGGCGAAAATCATTCCCAATCAGAGAGTTGGAAAACCCCTTGGATGAAGCGTCGACCCTGCGCAGGACCCTGAGCGCGCTGCGGGACGCGCGCCCGGCACCCGCGGATCGCGACCGCGTCTGGTCCCTGGCCTGGCCGATGATCCTCTCGAACATCAGCGTGCCCCTGCTCGGCCTGGTGGACACGGCCGTCCTCGGCCACCTGCCCGGACCGACCTATCTGGCCGCTGTCGCCGTCGGCACGACGCTGTTCGGGTTTCTCTACTGGGGCTTCGGTTTCCTGCGCATGGGCACGACCGGGCTGGTCGCGCAGCGTTTCGGGCAGCCCGGCTCCGGGGCCAGGGACGCCGCGCTCCGCCTGCTGCTCGCCCAGGGTGGCCTGCTCGCGCTGGCGATCGGCCTGGCGGTGATCGCGGCCTCGCCCCTGCTGCTGGATCTGGGGATCCGGCTCCTGGCTCCGCCGGACGCCGTGGGCCAGGAAGCCATCCGCTACACCTCGATCCGGGTGTTCAGCGCGCCGGCGGTCCTCGCCACCTACGCCTGTACCGGCTTCCTCGTGGGCATGCAGGACACCCGCAGCGTCCTGCTGATCATGGTGACGACGAACCTGATCAACATCGCCCTGGATCTGTTCCTGGTGCTGGGCCTCGGCATGCGAACGGCCGGCGTCGCCGGCGCGACCCTGGCATCGGAGTACCTCGGTCTCCTGCTGGCGGTCGGGTTCTCGCTGCGCCGCCTGGGCGCCCACCCCGCCGTGCTGGATCGGGCCGCGCTCCTGCGCCCGTCCGCCTACGCCGCACTCATCGCCGTCAACGGGCACCTCTTCCTGCGCACGCTCTGCCTGCTCGGCGCCATGAGCTTCTTCACCGCCCAGGGCGCGCGCCAGGGTGAGGTCACGCTCGCCGCGAACGCCCTGTTGCTGAGCATGCTCATGCTCGTCGCGCACGGCCTGGACGGCTTCGCCCACGCAGCGGAGGCCCTCGTCGGCCGAAGCCTCGGTGCCGGGGATCGGGGTGCACTGCTGAGGACGATTCGCGCGACCGGGGCGTTCTCGGTGCTGACGGCCCTGGCCTTCACGGCACTGTTCGCCGTGGCGGGACCGGGCTTCGTATCCCTGCTCACGGATCTTCCGGAGGTCGGGGACCAGGCTCGCCACCATCTGCCCTGGCTGGTCGCGCTGCCGTTGATCGCCGTCTGGTGCTTCCTGCTCGACGGCATCTTCATCGGCGCGACACGCACCCGAGCCATGCGCGACACCATGCTGATCGCGACCTTCGGCGTCTTCCTTCCGCTCTGGTGGGTGACACGCCCCCTGGGCAATTCAGGACTCTGGCTGTCCTTCGACGCCTTCTTCCTGGCCCGCGGCGCAGCCCTGGGCCTTCGCTTCCTGCGAACGCTGCCGGAATGGATCCCCCCGCGCACCGGTCCCGCAGACACCGTCACCCGCGCTGCGAAGGGCTCCGCACCGGTCTGAGCAGGCTCAACCGCCGGCCTTCGGCGGCTTCGGATAGAAGCGGATCGGCCGGGCGCGTTCCGCCTCGGGAGCGATGGGTCGCGCCTTGTCGTGCCGGCCGGGGAGGGGGGCCGCCGCAGGCTCTGCGGGCAGGACCTCACTGAAGCCGCAGTCGACGCACTCACGCGTGAGCGCGGGCTCTGCCGATGCCTCGACGGTCTCCGCCTCGTACATCAGGATGCGGTCCAGGACCCCGCAGCGCGGGCAGACGGCACCGGCAATGAACCGCTTGCGACGCCTTGCGTTCACGCCGCGGCGCCCGCCTCGCCCTCGATCCCGCTGTGACGCAGCAGCGCCGAGACATCGGGATCCCGGCCGCGGAATCTGCGGAACAGCACGGCCGGGGGTTCGCTGCCGCCCCGTTCGAGGATGCACTCGAGAAAGGCAGCGCCCGTCTGTGGATCGAAGACACCGGTTTCCTCGAAGCGACTGAACGCGTCCGCCGAAAGCACTTCCGCCCACTTGTAGCTGTAGTACCCCGCGGCATAGCCCCCGGAGAAGATGTGCCCGAAACCGTTCTCGAAACGGTTGAAGGCCGGCGGCTGTACCACGGCCACCTCGTCACGCACGGCCTGGAGCAGATCGCGCACCGACTCGGCTCCTCCCGGCACATACTCGTGATGCAACCTGAAATCGAACAGCCCGAGTTCCAGCTGTCGCACCATGGTCAGGGCGGACTGGAAGTTGCGCGCAGCGAGCAGGCGATCGAGCAACGCCGTCGGCAACGGCTCGCCCGTTTCCCAGTGTCCCGAGATCAGGGGGATCGCCTCCGCCTGCCAGCACCAGTTCTCGAGGAACTGGCTCGGAAGCTCCACCGCGTCCCAGGGCACGCCGCTGATCCCTGCCACGTCCGCGACCTCGATCTGCGTGAGCATGTGGTGCAGGCCGTGGCCGAACTCGTGGAAGAGCGTGGTGACCTCGTCATGCGTGAGCAACGCCGGGCGATCACCCACGGGGCCGGAGAAGTTGCAGGTGAGGAACGCGACGGGAACCTGCATGCCTTCGCGGATCCGCCGGCGGCCGATGCACCCGTCCATCCAGGCACCGCCGCGCTTGTGCCGACGCGCATAGAGATCGAGGTAGAAGCGGCCCACGGGGGCCCCGTCCCGCAGGATCTCGTAGGTCCTCACGTCGTCGTTCCATACGGCCCAGTCGCTCCGCACCTCGATCCGGATATCGAAGAGGCGTCGCGCGATCTCGAACATGCCCTCGATGACCCGATCCGCCGGAAAGTAGGGGCGCAGATCCTCCTGGGACACATCGAAGCGAGCGCGGCGGAGCTTCTCGGCCGCCCAGGCCAGATCCCATGCCTCCAGGGCATCGAGATCGAGTTCGTCGCGGGCGAAGGTCTCGAGCTCGGCGTATTCCGCCTGCGCTCGCGGCCGGGATCGTCGTGCGAGGTCCCGGAGGAAGCCGAGCACCTCGTCCGCGCTCCGCGCCATGCGGCCCTCGAGCTGACGCTCGGCCCAGGAACGGAAGCCGAGGAGCCCGGCAAGTTCGTGCCGGAGCGCGAGGATCTCCTCGATGAGCGTCGTGTTGTCGAAGCGGCCTGCGTGGGGACCGCAGTCCGAGGCCCGCGTGGTCCAGGCCTCGTAGACCGCGCGGCGCAGCTCACGATCCTCCGCGTGGGTCATCACCGCGAGATAGGTGGGTCCGTCGAGACCGATGACGGCACCCTCGATCCCCTGGCGCCGTGCTTCCTCGCGGGCCCGTTCACGGGTGGCGGGCGGCAGCCCGGCCAGCCGCGCTTCCGCGAGCGTCATGCTCCAGGCATCGGTGGCGTCGAGAAGATTCTGCGAGAAGCGATTGCCGAGCTCGGAGAGGCGCTGGCTGATCTCCCGGAAACGCGCCTGGTCCGGTTCCGACAGGGCGATTCCGGAGAGCCGGAAGTCCCGCAGTGCATGCTCGACGGCCGCGCGTCGCGCCGGCTCTTCCGAGGCGAAGCCGGGCGCTGCCGCGAGACGCTCGTAGGCGGCGAAGAGCCCCCGATGCTGGCCGAAACTGTTCGAGTAGGCGGTCAGTCTGGGCAACGCCGCTTCATAGACGACACGGAGGGCCTCGTTGTCCGCAACCGAATGCAGATGACGGACCGGCGACCAGACCCGGGACAGCCGATCGCCCGCCTCCTCGAGCGGCTCGACGATGGTCGACCAGTCCGTTCCCGTCTCGGCGACGGTCTCCAGCAGCGCGAGATTCTCGGCCAGGACCTGATCGAGAGCGGGCGCGACATCGTCGGGGCGAATGCGGTCGAAGGCCGGAAGCCCGGCGGGCTCGAGGAGCGGATTGGTCATGACGATTCCGTACGAAGGGGTCTGAGAAGGTCGCGCACCGCCGCCGTGTCGGGGCGGACACCGCGCCAGATGAGGAAGGCCTCGGCTGCCTGCTCGACGAGCATGCCGAGACCGTCGGCCGTGCGGCCCGCACCCCGCGTCGTGCACCAGGCGAGGAAGGGCGTCGCGACATCGGCGTACATCATGTCATAGGCGAAGGTCCCCGGCACGACGACGCGGTCGGGCAGCACGGGCACCTGCCCCGCCAGACTCGCCGACGTGGCATTGACGAGGAGGTCGGCTGCGGGAAGCGCGTCGAGAGGAACGGCGCGCAGGCGATGCGCCGCGTCCAGGGTCGCGAAGCGGGCACGGAGGGCCAGGGCCCGTTCATGGGTTCGGTTCGCGACGATCAGTTCGCCGACCCCGGCATCGAGCAGGGCCTCGATCACCCCCGCCGCTGCACCCCCGGCGCCCAGCAGCACGACCCGCAGGTCCGCGAGGGCCAGCCGATGACCGTGGACGAGATCCGCGACCAGACCGGGACCGTCGGTGTTGTAGGCACTCAGGCGGCCATCGGCTTCCCGGCGCAGAGTGTTGGCCGCCCCCGCGCGCGCGGCACGCGGATCCGGGTGGTCCGCGAACGCCACGGCCTCGCCCTTGAAGGGCAGGGTCACGTTGCAGCCGCGGCCACCGTCCGCAAGGAAGCGCAAGACCGCTTCCCGGAACCCGTCGAGGGGCGCTTCGATCGCCTCGTAGCTGAGCACCTCACCCGTCTGCGCCGCAAAGCAGCCATGAATGCGCGGCGACAGGCTGTGGGCGACGGGGTGCCCGAAGACGGCGTAGCGGTCCAAGCATCAGCTCCGGAGATTCGGGGTGCTCGACTATAGCGGGGCGCCGAGTGTCCTGTCGGTCCAGTGTGCAGCCTTCCGTCTCGCCCGGCAGCACGGCGTCGGGCTGCAGGGCGCGCGATGGACTCCGGATCGACCGATCCAGGTCGCAGCAGCAGCGATGCTGCACCACCCCGAATCCCGGCAAGCTCCCGGTGCTCACGAGGTCGGCGTGACCCGGTCGCCGTCGCGCAGGATCCGGCCGTCGAGTTCCAGCTCCACGAGGCGCACCGCCAGGGTCCGCGCGTCGAGCGCCGTGCGCCGGAGCAGGGTTTCGAGATCGGTCCCGGCCGGGTCGAGCGACGCCAGCACGGGATCCGCCCGGGTCTCCTCGGCGGAGTCCGAGTCGGGGCCGGCACGGCAATCCGCCGCCGACGCGCTCCCCGGGGCATGGATCCCGGGGCCATCCTCCGTCACGGCGCCCGGCGGAAGCAGCAATTCCTCCAGGAGGTCGTCGAGGCCGCGGATGAGGGTGGCGCCCTCCCGGATCAGGCGATGCCCTCCGGCACCACCGGGATCCCGCGCCGTGGTCGG
>JAZBPI010000038.1:0-7929 GCA_036351555.1 Pseudomonadales bacterium | reverse complement strand
TGCTGAATCTCCTGAAGTCACATACGAACGTGGAAGACTTCGATTCGCTGCGGATCGGCCTCGCATCGCCGGAACAGATCCGGTCGTGGTCGTTCGGCGAGGTGAAGAAGCCGGAGACGATCAACTACCGCACCTTCAAGCCGGAGCGTGACGGGCTGTTCTGTGCGCGGATCTTCGGGCCGATCAAGGACTACGAGTGCCTGTGCGGGAAGTACAAGCGCCTCAAGCACCGCGGCGTGATCTGCGAGAAGTGCGGCGTGGAAGTGACGCTCACGAAGGTGCGCCGGGAGCGGATGGGCCACATCGAGCTCGCCAGCCCCGTGGCCCACATCTGGTTCCTGAAGTCGCTGCCGTCGCGCATCGGTCTGTTGCTCGACATGACGCTGCGTGACATCGAGCGCGTGCTCTACTTCGAGTCCTTCGTCGTCATCGATGACGGCGCCACGGAGCTCGAGATCGGCCAGCTGCTCACCGACGAGCAGTACTACGACGCGCTCGAGCAGTACGGCGACGAGTTCGTCGCCAAGATGGGTGCAGAGGCGATCTTCGATCTCCTCATCCAGCTCGATCTCGACGAGGAAATCGCGCAGCTCAAGGAAGAGATCCCGCAGACCAACTCCGAGACGAAGATCAAGAAGTTCTCCAAGCGTCTCAAGCTCATGGAGGCCTTCAAGCATTCCGGCAACAAGCCGGAATGGATGATCATGCGCGTCCTGCCCGTGCTGCCGCCGGATCTCCGTCCGCTGGTGCCACTGGACGGCGGCCGTTTCGCGACCTCGGACCTGAATGATCTCTATCGGCGCGTGATCAACCGGAACAACCGCCTGAAGCGGCTGCTCGATCTCAATGCGCCGGACATCATCGTGCGCAACGAGAAGCGCATGCTCCAGGAGGCGGTGGACGCGCTCCTCGACAACGGTCGTCGTGGCCGGGCGATCACCGGATCCAACAAGCGTCCCCTGAAGTCGCTCGCGGACATGATCAAGGGCAAGCAGGGCCGCTTCCGTCAGAACCTGCTCGGCAAGCGCGTCGACTACTCCGGTCGTTCCGTGATCGTGGTCGGCCCGACGCTGCGCCTCCATCAGTGCGGCCTGCCCAAGAAGATGGCGCTCGAGCTGTTCAAACCGTTCATCTTCGGCAAGCTCGAGGCCCGCGGCCTCGCGACCACCATCAAGGCCGCGAAGAAGATGGTGGAGCGCGAGACGGCGGAAGTCTGGGACATCCTCGCCGAAGTGATCCGTGAACACCCCGTGCTCCTCAACCGGGCGCCCACGCTGCACCGTCTCGGCATCCAGGCCTTCGAGCCGACGCTCATCGAGGGCAAGGCGATCCAGCTTCATCCGCTGGTCTGCGCGGCCTACAACGCCGACTTCGACGGTGACCAGATGGCCGTGCACGTGCCCCTCACGCTGGAAGCCCAGCTCGAGGCGCGCGCGCTCATGATGTCCACGAACAACATCCTCTCGCCGGCGAGCGGCGAGCCGATCATCGTGCCGTCGCAGGACGTGGTGCTCGGTCTCTACTACATGACCCGCGATGCGGTGAACGCGCCGGGTGAAGGCATGGCCTTCGCGGATGTCCGCGAGGTGCACCGGGCCTACCGCGACGGTCGTGTGGGTCTGCATGCCCGCGTGAAGGTGCGCATCGTCGAGGGCGCCGTGGACGAGGACGGCAACCAGACGGAGCGGCGCTTCCTCGTGGACACGACCGTCGGCCGTGCCCTGTTCTACGAGATCGTGCCGAAGCAGCTGCCCTTCGAGCTCGTCAATCGGGCCATGACCAAGAAGGCGATCTCCGCGCTCCTCAACGCCTGCTATCGCCATGTGGGCCTGAAGGAGACGGTGATCTTCGCCGACCAGCTCATGTACCTGGGCTTCGAGTACTCGACGCGCTCGGGCTGCTCCATCGGCGTCAACGATTTCGAGATCCCGGACGCGAAGCGCCGGATCGTCGACGAAGCCGAGATCGAGGTGAAGGAGATCGAGGGCCAGTACGCGTCCGGTCTCGTCACCCAGGGCGAGAAGTACAACAAGGTCATCGACATCTGGTCTCGTGCCAACGACGTCATCGCCAAGGCCATGATGGACGGGCTGTCGAAGGAGAAGATCCTCGATCGCGAGGGCAACGAGGTCGAGCAGGACTCCTTCAACTCCGTCTACATGTACGCGGACTCGGGCGCTCGTGGCTCGCCGGCACAGATCCGCCAGCTCGCGGGCATGCGAGGCCTGATGGCACGCCCCGACGGTTCCATCATCGAGACGGCGATCACCGCGAACTTCCGCGAGGGTCTGTCCGTGAACCAGTACTTCATCTCCACGCACGGCGCCCGCAAGGGCCTTGCGGACACGGCCCTGAAGACCGCCAACTCCGGTTACCTCACCCGTCGCCTCGTCGACGTGGCGCAGGATCTGGTGGTCACCGAGGTCGATTGCGGGACCACGGCCGGTCTTGCCATGACGCCGCTCATCGAGGGCGGCGACGTGGTCGAGCCGTTGGCGACGCGGGTCCTCGGGCGCGTGGTCGCGAGCGACATCCTCGACGGAGACGGCAAGACGGTGCTGGTGCCCGCGGGCACCATGCTCGACGAGGCCTGGGTCGAGCAGATCGAGAGCCTCGGCATCGACGACGTCGTGGTGCGTTCGCCGATCACCTGCAGCACCCGCCATGGCGTCTGCGCCACCTGCTACGGCAGGGATCTGGCGCGCGGCCACCAGGTGAACGTCGGTGAAGCGGTCGGCGTGATCGCGGCACAGTCGATCGGTGAACCCGGTACCCAGCTGACGATGCGGACCTTCCACATCGGTGGTGCGGCATCGCGGGCGACGGCCATCGACAACGTGCAGGTCAAGCACGGCGGGAAGGTCCGTCTGCACAACCTGAAGACCGTGGAACGGGAAACCGGCGAGCTCGTCGCCGTGTCGCGTTCCGGGGAGGTCGGTGTCATCGATCCCCACGGCCGCGAGCGCGAGAAGTACAAGCTGCCCTATGGCGCCGTGCTGACCGTCGGTGACGGTGATGCGGTGGAAGCCGGCCAGGTGATCGCGAGCTGGGATCCGCACACGCACCCGATCATCACCGAGCTGTCGGGCAAGGTGATCTTCGACGATCTCGAGGAGAACGTGTCCGTCAATCGCAAGACCGACGAGCTCACGGGCCTCACCAACATCGAGATCATGGATCCGAAGGATCGTCCCTCGGCGGGCAAGGACCTGCGTCCTGCGGTCCGTCTGGTCGACGGCAAGGGCGAGATGCTCGCGCATCAGGCGCTGCCGGCGAACGCCATCCTTTCCGTCGAGGACGGTCAGAGCATCGGCGTCGGTGACGTCATCGCCCGCGTGCCCCAGGAAGGGTCCAAGACCCGCGACATCACCGGGGGTCTGCCGCGGGTCGCCGATCTCTTCGAGGCCCGCAAGCCGAAGGAGCCGGCCATCCTCGCCGAGGCGACCGGTCTCATCAGCTTCGGCAAGGAGACCAAGGGCAAGCGCCGTCTGGTGATCACGCCGGAAGGCGGCGATCCCGTGGAGACCCTGATTCCGAAGTGGCGGAACATCGGCGTCTTCGAGGGCGAGACCGTGGAGCGGGGCGAGGTCGTCTGCGACGGCCCCATGTCGCCTCACGACATCCTTCGCCTGAAGGGCGTGAACGAGCTCGCGAACTACATCGTCAACGAGATCCAGGAGGTGTATCGCCTCCAGGGTGTGCGCATCAACGACAAGCACATCGAGGTGATCGTGCGGCAGATGCTGCGCAAGGCGGAAGTCCTCGACCAGGGTGACTCCAGCTACGTGCGGGGCGAGCAGATCGAGGTGGTGCAGGCGCAGGAGGAGAACGAGGTCCTCGAGGCCGAAGGCAAGCGCACCATCCAGATCGAGCGGCTCCTGCTCGGCATCACCAAGGCCTCGCTCGCCACGGAGTCCTTCATTTCCGCGGCCTCCTTCCAGGAGACCACCCGCGTCCTCACGGAAGCGGCGGTCACCGGGAAGCGGGACCATCTGCGCGGACTCAAGGAGAACGTCGTGGTGGGGCGCCTCATTCCTGCGGGAACGGGTCTGGCCTACCACAGCGAGCGCAAGCGCAGGCGCGAGGACGAGGCAGCTGCCAAGCTCGCGCGGGAGACCGGTGCATCGGCGGAGGAAGTCGAAGCCGCGCTCTCCGAGGCGCTGCGCGATCGTTGATGTCCCGCCGGGCCGGTCCTCGCGACCGGCCCGGCGCTGTTGCTTCAGCCGGTGGGTGGCCGTAAACTTCGCCGCCCTTGTGAGCGGGTCTCCCCCGGGAGCACCGCCCCGTATGTCCCGGCCCGATCGCTCCGGACGGTGCGCCTCGCGCGAAGTCCGGTGGATCATGGACCGTGGAAGAGACGAACGGAGTTCCTGATTCATGGCGACCATCGCCCAGCTCGTGCGCAAGCCGCGCAAGCGCAAGGCATCGAAGAGCGACGTGCCGGCCCTGCAGGGCTGCCCGCAGCGCCGCGGCGTGTGCACCCGCGTCTACACGACGACCCCCAAGAAGCCGAATTCGGCGCTTCGAAAGGTGTGCCGCGTGCGCCTCACCAATGGCTACGAGGTGAGCTCCTACATCGGTGGCGAAGGCCACAACCTGCAGGAGCACTCGGTGGTCCTGATCCGCGGCGGACGCGTGAAGGACCTTCCCGGGGTCCGGTACCACACGGTCCGCGGCACGCTCGACACCTCTGGCGTCACTGCGCGTCGCCAGGGTCGTTCCAAGTATGGTGCCAAGCGTCCGAAGTAGGGCGTTCGTGCACCGTTGACCGCTCGCCATCGCGGGTGGAGTAAGGGCCGGGTCCTCTCCAGGGGCGCCGGAATCACCTGAAGCCCAGAGAGGAAGAAGCCATGCCCCGCCGTCGCGTCGTTGCCAAACGAGAAGTGCTTCCCGATCCCAAGTACGGGAACCGCACGCTGGCGAAGTTCATGAACCACATCATGCGTGACGGCAAGAAGTCCACTGCCGAGACCATCGTCTATGGCGCCCTCGCGCGGGTGCAGGAGCGCGGCGCGCGTGATCCCGTCGAGACCTTCCTCAAGGCGCTCGAGGCCGTGGCCCCCATGGTCGAGGTGAAGTCGCGCCGCGTCGGCGGTGCGACCTACCAGGTGCCTGTCGAGGTGCGTCCGTCCCGGCGTGAGGCCCTGGCCATGCGCTGGCTCGTCGAGGCGGCACGCAAGCGTGGCGAGAAGTCCATGGTGCAGCGACTCGCCGGGGAACTCCTCGAAGCATCCGATGGCCGAGGCACCGCCGTGAAGCGTCGTGAAGACACGCACCGCATGGCCGAAGCCAACCGGGCGTTCTCCCACTACCGCTTCTGATCGATCGGTGGCGAGTTCCCGGCCGCGGCCGGGCGCTCGCCATGGCCCGCCCCCGGGCGCGTCGATCCCCGGCATACCGACACTGCAAGCGGGCGCCGCCCGGTGATCCCGGGCATTCCCGGAGACGGTGAGCAGAATCGTGGCGCGCAAGACTCCCATCGAACGCTACCGCAACATCGGTATCGTCGCCCACGTCGACGCGGGCAAGACGACGACGACCGAGCGCGTGCTCTTCTACACGGGCATCTCCCACAAGATCGGTGAGGTGCACGAAGGCGCCGCGGTCATGGACTGGATGGAGCAGGAGCAGGAGCGGGGGATCACCATCACCTCGGCGGCCACCACCTGCTTCTGGTCGGGCATGAACCGCCAGTTAGACGAGCATCGCATCAACATCATCGACACGCCGGGGCACGTCGACTTCACCATCGAGGTCGAGCGGTCCCTGCGTGTGCTCGACGGCGCCGTGGTCGTCTTCTGCGCCACGGCCGGCGTCGAGCCCCAGTCCGAGACGGTCTGGCGCCAGGCGAACAAGTACGAAGTCCCCCGCATCTGCTTCGTGAACAAGATGGATCGCGCCGGTGCGAACTTCGATCGCGTGGTCGACCAGATCCGCGATCGCCTCGGTGCGTTCCCCGTGCCCATCCAGCTGCCCATGGGTGCGGAGGAAGACTTCGACGGCGTGATCGATCTCACGATCATGAAGGCCATACGCTGGAACGATGAGGATCTCGGGGCGAGCTACGTCACCGACGAGATCCCGGAGAGCCTGCGTGCCGCGTGCGAGGTCGCGCGCGAGCGCATGGTCGAGGCGGCAGCCGAGGCCGACGACGCATTGACGGAGCGCTATCTCGAGGCGGGCGATCTTTCCGTCGAGGACATCAAGCGCGGTCTGCGCAAGCGCGTGCTGGCCAACGAGATCGTGCTCGCGCTCTGCGGCTCGGCCTTCAAGAACAAGGGTGTGCAGGCGGTCCTCGACGCCGTGGTGGAGTACCTTCCGGCGCCCACGGAGGTCAAGGCGATCGAGGGGGTGCTCGACGACGGGACCACCGAGGCGACGCGGGATGCCGATGACGAGGCACCCTTTGCCGCGCTGGCATTCAAGATCGCCACGGATTCCTTCGTCGGGACGCTGACGTTCTTCCGCGTCTACTCGGGGGTACTCCGTTCCGGTGACGCGGTGTTCAACCCCGTCAAGCAACGTCGCGAACGCATCGGCCGCATGGTCCAGATGCACGCCAACAAGCGGGAAGAGATCGACGAGGTGCGCGCCGGTGACATCGCCGCGGCCGTGGGCCTCAAGGACGTGACGACCGGAGACACGCTCTGCGCGCAGAATGCGCACATCATGCTCGAGCGCATGGACTTCCCGGAGCCCGTGATTTCGGTCGCGATCGAACCGCGATCGGTTCCGGACCAGGAGAAGATGGGCGTCGCGCTCGGCAAGCTGGCGCAGGAAGACCCGTCCTTCCGCGTACGAACGGACGAGGAATCGGGGCAGACGATCATCTCCGGCATGGGCGAGCTGCATCTCGACATCATCGTCGATCGCCTGCGGCGCGAGTTCAACGTCCAGGCCAAGGTGGGCAAGCCGCAGGTCGCCTATCGCGAGACCATCCGTGATCGAGTCGAGGCCGAAGGCAAGTTCGTGCGCCAGACCGGCGGTCGTGGGCAGTACGGACACGTTCACGTACGCATCGAGCCCCTGCCGGCGGATGCGGAGGGGACCTTCGAGTTCGTGGACGAGGTGACGGGCGGCGTGATTCCGCGGGAATTCATTCCCGCCGTGGGCAAGGGCATCCAGGAAGCGCTGTCCAGCGGCGTGCTGGCGGGCTATCCGGTCATCGGCGTGCGCGCCACCCTCTTCGACGGCTCCTATCACGAGGTCGACTCCTCGGAGATGGCCTTCAAGATCGCCGGCTCCATGGCCTTCCGTGACGGCGCCGCCCGGGCCAGGCCGGTCATCCTCGAGCCGGTCATGAAGGTGGAAGTCGTCACGCCGGAGGACTACATGGGAGACGTCGTCGGCGATCTGAACCGGCGCCGTGGCGTCATCCAGGGCATGGACGACGGCTACGGCGGCAAGATCGTCCGGGCGGACGTGCCCTTGTCCGAGATGTTCGGCTACTCCACGGATCTGCGTTCCGCGACCCAGGGGCGGGCGCAGTATTCGATGGAATTCGCGCACTATGCGGAAGTACCGGACAACCTCGTCGACGGGGTACGTCGGCGCGCCTGACCTGCGGCGCACTGCAGGTCTTCACAGGATCCGAATCCATTCTCACAGCAGCTGCACAAAGGGGTAGACGAAGTGTCCAAGGCCAAGTTCGAGCGCACGAAGCCGCACGTGAACGTGGGGACGATTGGTCACGTAGACCACGGTAAGACGACGCTGACGGCGGCGCTGACGAAGGTATGTCACGAGACGTACAAGACGGGCGAGGCGCGTGCGTTCGACCAGATCGACAATGCGCCGGAGGAGCGTGCGCGTGGGATCACGATCGCGACGTCGCACGTGGAGTACGAGTCTCCGAACCGTCACTACGCGCACGTGGACTGCCCCGGGCACGCGGACTACGTGAAGAACATGATCACGGGCGCGGCGCAG
>JAZBPI010000037.1:0-4541 GCA_036351555.1 Pseudomonadales bacterium | reverse complement strand
CTTCGCGGTCTGTCATGGCCATGCGCATGCATCCGGGCTGCCCGTGGCCGCAAGCCCGGCGACCTATGCGGCGGGGTTCGTGGTCGCGACCGGCCTGCTTCATCTCGGCGGAATCCTCTTCGGCCTGCTCGCCCACTGGCCCGCGGGGCGCGTGCTCGTGCGCGCCGGTGGGGGTCTCATCTGCGCGGGTGGCGCCCTCTTCCTGCTCGGGCTCTGAGCGCCGTGGCTGGCCTGCGACGGCCTGCCCCGGCAGCATGCTGGGTCGTCGCCGCGGCCCTGCCCGCGGTCGCCCGGGCCCACGCGCCGATTCCGGGCATCGAGGGCTTCTACGTCGGTCTGGCCCACCCGGCGACCGAACCGGTGCAGCTGTTCGCGCTCCTGTCCCTGTCGCTGCTCCTGGGCACCCTGGCCAGCCTGCGATTCCGGCGCGCCTGGGCGGCAATGATCGCCGGCGCAGGCCTGGGTGCGTTGAGCGGCGTGCTGGTCGCGCCGGTCGGGGCCTTCGATACGGCCCTGCTCGCCATGACGCTCGTCTCGGCGTCGCTGGCCCTCTTCCCTCGCCCGCCCGCAGCGGCGCTCCTGCTGCCGCTCTGCGCGGTGATCGGTTTTCTCCTCGGCCAGGGTGCGCTCCCGGACCCGGGGGCGCTGTCTGCGCGAGCGGTGACCCTGGCGGGTGCCCTGGTCAGCATCCTGGCCACGCCACTCGTGCTCCACGGCCTCTGCGCCCTTGCCCTGGGCCGTCTGCGGCGCGCCGTCGTCACCACGGGTCTGCGCATCGCGCAGGCGTGGATCCTCGCCATCGCGCTGCTCCTGCTCGCGTTCCTCTTCGTGCGCTGAGTCCGGCCACCGCGGCCTGCTTGAGCGGGCCCCCGCCATTGGCCATAGTGCGCCGCCCACGACGCTGCGACCCGAGGAACGCCATGCTGCCGTCCGTCACCGAGCGCATCGCGACCGAACTCGGCGCCCGCCCAGCGCAGATCGAGGCCACGGTGGCGCTGCTGGACGCGGGCGACACGGTTCCCTTCATCGCCCGCTACCGCAAGGAAGCGACCGGTGGCCTCGACGACGTCCAGCTGCGGACGCTCGCGGTGCGTCTGGAGTATCTGCGAGAGCTCGAGGACCGGCGGCGTACCGTGCTCGACAGCGTGGCGGAACAGGGCAAGCTGACGCCGGAGCTCGAGGCCGCCCTGCGCGGCGCGGACACCAAGCAGCGCCTCGAGGATCTCTATCTACCCTATCGCCCGCGGCGTCGGACCCGGGCGCAGATCGCGCGCGAAGCGGGTCTCGAGCCCCTCGCGGAGCGGCTCCTCGCGGAGCCCGGGCGCGACCCGGCGCAGGAGGCGGAGGCCTTCCTGCGGCCACCCTTCAAGGTCGGCGAGGACGAGCATCCCGGCGTGCCCGATGTGGGCGCAGCGCTGGAAGGCGCCCGCTGGATCCTCATGGAGCGCTTCGCGGAGGATGCGGAGCTCATCGGTACGCTGCGCACCCTGCTGGCCGAAGAGGGTCTGCTGCACGCCCGGGTGGTGGAGGGGAAGGAGGAGCCGGGCGCGAAGTTCCGGGACTACTTTGCGTACAGCGAGCGCATCGCGGCCATCCCCTCCCATCGCGCCCTGGCGCTGCTGCGCGGTCGCGCGGAGGACGTGCTGCGCCTGGAGCTGAAGCTGCCGGAGCAGAGCGAGCAGGTCGCCTCGCCCTGCGAGGCGCGCATCGCGGCGCGTTTCGGCATCGAGGATCGCGGCCGTCCCGGCGACCCCTGGCTGGCCGAGGTCGTACGCCTGTGCTGGCGAGCGAAGCTCGCCTTCCAGCTGGAGACGGAACTCATCGGGGCCCTCCGCCAGCGTGCGGAGGACGAGGCGATCCGCGTCTTCGGGCGCAATCTCGAGGCGCTGCTGCTCTCGGCGCCGGCGGGCGCCCGGCCCACGCTGGGTCTCGATCCAGGGATTCGCACGGGCGTGAAGGTGGCGGTCGTCGATGCCACGGGCAAGGTGCTGGCGACGGACACGGTCTACCCCTTCGAGCCTCGACGGGATCGTGATGGCGCGATCGCGCGGATCGTCGCCCTCGCGAAGACCCACGGCGTGGAGCTCGTGGCCATCGGCAACGGGACGGCGTCGCGGGAGACGGAACGGCTGCTGGCGGACGCGCGCGCCCGGCATCCGGAGCTCGAGGCGCTCCCCGTCATGGTGTCCGAGGCAGGTGCGTCGGTCTATTCCGCATCGGAGCTGGCGTCCCGGGAGCTGCCGGACCTCGACGTCAGTCTCCGCGGTGCGGTCTCCATCGCGCGACGCTTGCAGGATCCGCTCGCGGAACTCGTCAAGATCGATCCGAAGTCCATCGGCGTGGGCCAGTACCAGCACGACGTCGGTCAGACGCGGCTGGCCCGGGCCCTCGAGGGGGTCGTCGAGGACTGCGTGAACCGGGTCGGCGTCGATCTGAACACGGCGTCGCCGGCGCTCCTCGCGCGGGTGGCCGGCCTGACGCCCGGCCTGGCGGAGAACATCGTCGCCGAGCGCGACCGTCGCGGGGCCTTCCCGTCGCGGCGAGCGCTCCTCGACGTGCCGCGCCTCGGGCCGCGCACCTTCGAGCAGGCCGCGGGCTTTCTCCGCGTCCGCGACGGCGACGAGCCGCTCGACGCCTCGGCGGTGCATCCGGAGGCCTACCCGGTCGCGGCGCGGATTCTCGAGGATCTCGGCCTCGATGCCGCCGGAGCCATGCGCATGCCCGAGCGCCTGCGCGCGGTCGATGCGTCCCGCTACGTGGACGAGCGCTTCGGCTTGCCGACGGTGCAGGACATTCTCGCGGAGCTCGAGAAGCCCGGTCGCGATCCGCGACCGGAGTTCCGCACCGCGGCCTTCCGCGAAGGCGTCGAGACCCTCGCGGACCTGGTGCCCGGGATGCGTCTGGAAGGGGCGGTCACCAACGTCACGAACTTCGGTGCCTTCGTCGACGTGGGGGTGCATCAGGATGGTCTGGTGCACATCTCGCAGCTCGCCGATCGCTTCGTGAAGGATCCTCACGAAGTGGTCCGCCCCGGCCAGGTCGTGCAGGTGCGGGTCCTCGAGGTCGACGTGCCGCGACGCCGCATCGCGCTGACCATGCGCAGCGCCGAGGGTGACGCGCCACGAACGGACGCGCCCCGCGAGGGCGCTCGGGGGCGTGGCGCATCGACTCCGGGCCGCGGCCGTGAAGCGCGTGACCGATCCTCGGCGCGCGGCACCAGGGCGACCCCGCGCGCCGAACGGCGCCCCTCCGAAGCGCCAGCCCCGACCGGCGCCATGGCCGATGCCCTGCGGCGCGCCCTGCGCGAGGACGACTGAAGGCGCTGACCGGGGCTCAGAGTCCGGCGAAGCCGTGGACGCGCTGCGCGAACCAGAAGGCGCCGGCGAGTCCCGCGATCACGGGTGCCACCCTGGCCGCAGGGCGGGACAGTTCGGCGGAGCGGAGCCCGAGCCCGAGCAGCAGCAAGCCTCCCACGAACAGGAGCTGGCCGATCTCGACGCCGAGATTGAAGGACAGCAGTCCCGCGATCCGCTCTCCCGGCGACACGCCGAGACCCGCGAGGACGCTCGCGAAGCCGAGCCCGTGGAGCACGCCGAAGGCCCCGATGACGGCTGCATAGCGCAGGGTGCGGCGGTGGCCGGTCAGGGGTCCCCCGCGCCGGAGCACGGATTCCCGCGCCATGAAGACGATCGACAGGGCAATGACCGCTTCCACGGGCGGACCGGGCAGGGTGACCACACCGAGATAGGCGAGCGCGAGGGACAGCGAGTGCCCCAGGGTGAAGGCCGTCACCAGCGCGAGCAGCACGCGGCCGGCGGCAACGAGGAAGAGGCACAGGACGAAGGCCAGGTGATCCAGGCCTTCGAGAATGTGACCGATGCCCAGCGTCGTGTACTCGCGGACGGTCTCGCCCAGGGGCCGTGCGCCGCCGCGGGCCAGGCCGACGGGGAGACGGATGCTGTCCAGACCGCCGCCGATGACGCGCGTGATGCGTTCACCGGACGGGAGTCGGGTCATGAACAGGGCGCCGTCCACGCCCCAGGGAGAGATCACCACGTCGTCGGCGGCAAAGGGCTCGCGACAGGTCGCCGGAAAGGTCAGGTGCGTGCGGGTGCCGACGTCCTGGCGACGTGCGGGACCGGGGGTGCAGGTCTCCGGCCAGATCAGTTCGCCGGGGCCGATCATGGCCGCAGGCAGCTGCAGCTCCAGGCGGACGGACCCATCGGCGGGATCCCGCTCCAGCAGGTAGCGGGCGAGATTCATGTCGTGGGCAACGGCAGGCAGGCCCAGCCAGAACAGCAGGGCAGCGATGCCGGCGCCCTTCACTCCGGACGCTCCACGCGATAGCGCCCGGCGATGTCCTTCAGGCGGGCTTCCATACTCTCGCGGCGTCGGGCCTCCGCCCAGTCGAGCGCGACCTGGGCCCGCGCATCCTCGAAGGGGATCAGCTCCGATGGTCGTCGTTCGTCCACGCGGACCAGATGGAGGCCCCGGGTCGACGCCAGGGGTCCGATCCAGGTCCCGAGTGGGGCGGCCGCCAG